>CACYBJ010000260.1 GCA_902772565.1 uncultured Lachnospiraceae bacterium
AGTTTGGAACTCCGTGATTGTTTTCAACATAGTATCCTACAACCACACCCGCATGCTTTCCTGTTGAAAGCACGGTTCCATACTTAGGCAGCGACTTCAATGAAGAAACTGACTGAACAGAAGTATTGGCATTGAATTTGCTTCCCAATCTGTAACTGCTGAACTGGGATGTATTAGTCAGATAATACTTTCCTCTCGAAGTTTCAGCTACTCCGCATAAAGTAAGGAATGCATATGTATAGCACTGCTGGATTCCCTGCTTGCACAGCTTATAGTTAAAGGATGAACTTAAATAGTTTGTTGCATAGTTGGTGTTATTTAAATCATCCACAAACAGGAAATATACTTCCTTCGCACCTGTAGCACCCTTGACACCATTGTAGGCAGCTAACGTAGGATAATAATTAAAGGTTCCAACCTTGGAAATCGTATTATTCTTTTCAACAAAAATGAAACCTTTAATTGATGGATTTGAAAAAGATCCGGTTGAGAGGCTGCCCTCGTATACTTCGTCAAATTTAACTGCAGTACCGTTAGGCAGTTTGACATTTACGTTACTTGCCTTAATCCACTTTGCATAAAGATTTGTTTTTGTGGCAATTTTGCCATTCGGAGGAGTACTGTACGTTGCGCCTGCGGCATAGAGCGCCGTATTAGTCTTTGACGTAGCCCATCCGGCAAATACGTAACCACTTCGTGTAAACAGATTGTAGCTTGGAAGTGTTATTTTGGTATTGTAACTGTATGTCTTTGTAATGGTTTTATCGGTCGCCGTACCATCATGATAAATAATCGAATAAGTAGAAGCGGCTTCTGCTTTTTTTGTCTGTACCGGTATTATTGCAATAAGCATTGCAAATGCCAGCACAAGGCTTAACAATTTTCTATTTTCTTTCATAGTTTTCTCCTAATAAAGTTTTTTCATACCCTGATATGACAGCTTAGTTAGGACGACCGACTATGTTCACTCGGGATTTACCCAAGCCACCCCAATACAATTGAGTTCATTCTAAAGGATTTCCGTGCTATGCGCAAATCATTTTGCGCGTTGTCATGTATTATGTCTTTTTCTTGTCATTATTAAAAAACCCTCCTTACCGGTTTGTCCGGTAAAGAGGGCACATACCACATTATATGCTTTTTACAGATTCTTCTTAAGCTGTTCGTACTTATCCGCTGCCAGCTTTGCACCTTCTTTAAAGAGTGCATCCGCATTGTCAGGGAAGGTACGTCTTAAGGATGAGAAACGAACCTCGCCGTCGAGGAATTCCTCATAGTCAAGTGTCGGCTCCTTGGAGTCGAGAATGAACGGATTCTTTCCTTCCTCTGCAAGGGTCGGATTGTATCTGTAGAGACTCCAGTAACCTGCGTCAACGGCACGTTTCATTTCGTCCTGAACCTTGGCCATGCCGCACTTTAAGCCATGGGACTGGCAAGGTGCATAGGCAATGATGATACTTGGTCCCTTGTAGGCCTGAGCTTCCTTGATAGCCTTAAGAAGCTGAGCGTTGTCCGCACCCATTGCCACGGAAGCAACATAAACATTGCCGTAGGTCATGAGCATTGCGCCGATGTCCTTCTTCGGACGTTTCTTGCCGGATGCCGCAAACTGGGCAACCGCACCAATCTGAGTAGCCTTGGAAGACTGTCCGCCGGTATTTGAATAAATCTCGGTGTCAACGATGAGAACGTTGATATCCTCGCCGCTTGCAACAACATGATCGAGTCCGCCGAAACCGATATCGTAGGCCCAGCCGTCACCGCCGTACATCCAGAATGTCTTCTTGGCAAGCTGGTCCTTATACTTAAGAATCTCTGCCGCATCCTTATCGTCTGCAAGTCTTAATGCAGCAATCAATTTGACAGATGCCTCCTTGGATGCCTCGAAATCATCATAGGTTTCAAGCCATTCATCAATGGCAGATGCAGCATCTGCGCCGCACTTTTCTCTGTATGCAAGAACTCTTGCCTTCTGTCCTTCTCTCTGCTGGTTAACTGAAAGAAGCATTCCAAGGGAGAATTCAGCATTGTTTTCGAAAAGTGAATTGGCCCAGGCAACACCCTGTCCGCACTTGTTTACGGTATAAGGAATGCCCGGCATGGCAGATCCCCAGGCCTGTGAGCAGCCTGTGGCATTTGCCCAGTAAACCCTGTCGCCGTAAAGCTGTGTAAGAAGCTTTGCGTAAGGTGTTTCACCGCAACCGGCACATGCAGCGGAGAACTCAAGAAGAGGAGTTCTGAACTGACTGCCCTTTACGGTGTAAGGATCGAATATATCACCCTTGTCGGATGTGTTAAGTGCATAGTTCCAGATTTCAAGACCGTCGTCCACATTTTCCGCAGGAACCATGGTAATAGCTTTTTCCTTGGCAGGACATACGTTTACGCATGAACCGCAGCCTGTACAGTCAAGCACGGATACCTGAAGGCTGTACTTAAGACCTTCGGCCTGCTTGCCCTTGGCAGGAGTGAGTTTGATTCCGCCCGGTGCGGCATCTGCCTCTTCTTCGTTAAGTAGGAATGGTCTGATTACTGCATGAGGACAAACGTATGAGCACTTGTTGCACTGAAGGCACTTTTCCGGATCCCATACGGGAACGAAGGAAGCAATGCCTCGCTTTTCATAGGCTGTAAGTCCCATATCCATAACACCGTCTTCATAGCCGGCAAATGCGCTGACGGGAAGATCGTCACCCTTCTGGGCGTTGATAGGATCGAGAAGCTTTGTAACAACCTCGGGAACATTGCGCGCTGCGACAGGTTCGTCTGCGGCATCTGCCCAGGAAGCGGGCACTTTGATTTCCACAAGACCGTCCTTGCCGGCATCGATGGCCGCCAGGTTCTTGTTAACAACTTCTTCGCCCTTTGCGAAGAAACGCTTGGTGCAGGCATCCTTCATGTAGCCGATGGCTTCCTCTACAGGAATTACCGGCATAAGGTTAAAGAATGCAGACTGAAGCACCATATTGGTGTGACGTCCGAGGCCGAGGCCTTCCGCAATCTTAATAGCGTCTATGACATAAAGCTTAATATTGTTCTTTGCGATTACTCTTCTTTCCTTGGCAGGAATGTGCTCTTCGATATTCTCCTGAGTCCACGGGCAGGCGATAAGAAGTGTACCGCCCGGCTTAACCTCTTCGGCTATATCGTACATTTTGATATAGGTCGGATTGTGGCACGCAAGGAAATCTGCCTGCTTTACAAAGTAAGAGGAACGGATCGGCACATCGCCGAAACGCAGGTGCGACTTGGTTACACCGAAGCTCTTCTTTGCATCATACTCAAAGTAGGCCTGAGCAAACTTCTTTGTATGTGTATTGATGATAGATACGGTATCATGGTTTGCGCCAACGGTTCCGTCACCGCCGAGACCCCAGAACTTGCAGCTGGTTACGCCGCCGTCATTAAAGTAAAGAGGCGCGCCCTCGGGAAGGGAAAGATGAGTAACATCATCCACGATACCGATGGTAAAGCTGTTCTTTGGAGCAGCCAGTTTAAGGTTTTCATAAACAGCGGCAATCTGAGCCGGAGTTGTATCCTTGGAAGAAAGACCGTAACGACCTCCTACTACCGTAAGGTCGGAACGGCCGCGAAGAGCGGTGCAAACATCCTGATAAAGAGGCTCGCCTGCGCTGCCCATTTCCTTGGTTCTGTCAAGGACGGCAATAGACTTACATGATGCGGGAATGGCATCCGTAAAACGCCTGATATCAAAAGGTCTGTAAAGGTGTACCTGAATAAAGCCCACCTTCTCACCGCGGGCGTTAAGGTAATCAACAACCTCCTGCACGCAGGTGGAAACAGAGCCCATAGCCACGATTACGCGTTCCGCATCCGGAGCTCCGTAATAATTAAACGCATGGTACTCTCTGCCTGTAATCTTGCTGATTTTTGCCATGTAATCTTCCACGATATCAGGAAGCGCGTCATAGTCCTTGTTGTTGGCTTCTCTTACCTGGAAGTAAATGTCTGAATTCTGAACGGTTGCGCGAACCATAGGGTGCTCAGGGTTAAGCGCATGAGCTCTGACCTTATCGAGAGCTTCTCTGTCAAGAAGTGAAGAAAGATCGTCGTAGCTTATCTGCTCAACCTTTGCGATTTCATGAGAAGTTCTGAAACCGTCGAAGAAATGCATAAAAGGCACGCGTCCCTTAATGGCGGACAGATGCGCAACACCCGCAAGGTCCATTACTTCCTGAACGCTTGAAGTTGCCAGCATGCCCCAGCCTGTCTGACGGCAGTTGTAAATATCGGAATGATCACCGAAGATAGAAAGAGCATGGGTACCAACCGTACGAGCAGCCACGTGAAGCACTGCGGGATGACGCTCACCCGAAATACGATGCATTGTAGGGATCATAAGCATAAGACCCTGGGATGATGTATAACTGGTGGCAAGGGCTCCCGTAAGAGCGGCTCCGTGAACAGCGGCAATAGCACCGGATTCTGCCTGCATTTCCACAAGGCGAACCTGCTGTCCGAATATGTTTTTCTTTCCGTTGGCGGACCAAACGTCCGTCTTTCCTGCCATGGGTGAAGAAGGTGTGATCGGGTAGATTGCAGCTACTTCCGTGAAGGCATATGCCACATAGGCTGCAGCCTCGTTTCCGTCCATGGTTACATAAGTTTTATTATCAGGCATGATATAACCTTTCTATGTATTATTATGATGCTCAGTTACATTCTTTTGTAATTCTATCATAATACAATCTTAATTCAAGCCGAATTGTACCTATTCTGTTCTCCCGTTACAGCTTAATATCAAGGAGTTTTGAACATGTACCGAAGAAAATGTCATCCTTTTCCTTGTCGGTAATAGGTAAGTTTTCTATGTACTCAATGTCTTTATTGTCAGCCCACATCGGATAGTCCGTACCGAACATTACATGGTCGGAGCCGAAGGCACGAATGAGCTTAACCGCTTCATCGGGCTTCATGGTATAGAAGCAGGAAGATGTATCAACATAGATGTTTGAATACTTGGTGAGGGTATCGGCCACGTCTGACCATACACTCCATCCGCCGAAATGAGGGCCTACGAACTTGAGCTTTGGAAAGGCCTTGAGAACATTTACCGTTCTGTTCGGATTGGAGCGGTCGTATCTGAAATCGCCGGTGTGAACGTAAATCGGAACACCCTTTTCTTCGCACATTGCGTAAATTTTCATGGCGCGGGGGTCATCAATAACAAAATCCTGGATGTCGGGATGCATCTTTACGCCCTTAAGACCCAGCTGAAGGATCTGGTTAAGATCTCCTTCCATATCCTCGGATTCAAGGTGCATTGCACCTAAACCGGTCATGCATCCGCCGGCTTTTTCCACCTCACCGGCAATAAAGCGGTTGATGGATGCAACCTGGTGCGCACTGGTTGCCACCGAGAATACAACGAAATGGTCTACGCCGGTTTCTTTTCCGACCTTTATAAGATCCTCGCTGCGTCCCTCATAGTGTCCGCTGGGAAGTCCGTCATAAAAGGTGTCTATTGCCGAAACTGCCTTGGGGGCAATAGCATCAGGATAAATATGACAATGTGCGTCAATAATCTTTCTCATTATCTAAAACTCTTTCTCTCTTAACGATACTTTAATATCATACGCCCACAGCAGAGCCAAAAAGCGCTGCCATGGGCGATTACCGTACATGTTTTTACGCGGTTTCGATGGACGCATCGGACTGGAGACCCAGTTTCTCAACTGCCATTTCACGCATCTTATACTTCTGAATCTTACCGGCGTCATTCATCGGGAAGCTGTCCACAAACTCAATATACTTCGGCACTTTGTGCTTAGCCATGTGATCGAGTACGAACTGCTTCATTTCGGCTTCGGTCATTTCCTCGCCGTCCTTAAGAATAATGCAGGCCATGATTTCCTCACCGAGAGCCTTATCCGGCACACCGATTACCTGAACATCGGATACCTTCGGATGAGTATAGATGAACTCTTCAATTTCCTTAGGATAAATATTTTCACCGCC
>CACYBJ010000261.1 GCA_902772565.1 uncultured Lachnospiraceae bacterium
ACTATCTTAAAACCCTTATAAAGCAGTCCTTTATCCCAGATCTGCTTAAGAGCCCACCATTCGGACTCAATGAAATCATCATGGTAGGTAACATAGGGATCATCCATATCGGCCCAGAAACCTACGGTACCTGAGAAATCTTCCCACATACCTTTATATTTCCAAACGGATTCCTTACATTTCTGAACGAAAGGATCAAGTCCGTATGCTTCAATCTGGTCCTTTCCGTCAATTCCGAGAAGTTTTTCTACTTCAAGTTCTACGGGAAGGCCGTGAGTATCCCAGCCTGCCTTACGTGGAACATAGTAACCCTTCATTGTACGATAACGGGGGATCATATCCTTGATAACACGGGTAAGAACGTGTCCGATATGAGGCTTTCCGTTGGCAGTCGGAGGTCCGTCATAGAATGTGTAAACAGGACAGCCCTCTCTTGCCTTCATAGACTTTTTAAAGATGTCATTGTCTTTCCAGAACTTTTCAACCGCCTTTTCGCGGGACACAAAGTTCATGTTTGTATCTACTTTATTGTACATTTCTTTTCTCTTTCCTTCGGAATGAAACCTCACCTTTTTTTGTAAGGTCTCCTAAGTGTATCCTACCTGAGCCTGGCGTTTTAGTACGCCTTGCCCCAAACTACAAGTTTCTTCGCCGGCTTTCCGCAGCAGATGCATTTATCGGACAGAGTTTCCTGTGCGAAAGGCATACATCTGGATGAAAGTCCTGCTTCTTCTTTTATCTTAAGCTCGCAATCAAGCTCGCCACACCACATAGCCTTAATGAAGCCCGGCTTTGTATCTGCCTTTTCCTTGAAATCATCCCAGTCGGTTGATTCATAGGTATGTGCTTCAAGATGAGCCTTGGCGCGCTCAAACATATCGGACTGCATCTTCTCAAGAATCTCGCCAATCTTTGTATCGATCTCATCAAGAGATACGAACACCTTTTCTCTTGTATCGCGGCGAACAATTACTGCCTGATTCTTTTCGATATCCTTAGGTCCGATTTCCACTCTGAGAGGAATACCGCGCATTTCCTGCTCGGAGAACTTCCAGCCCGGAGACTTGTCGGAATCGTCCACCTTAACTCTGAATGCACCGAGTTTTTCCTTGAGGGCGGCTGCAGTCTCAAGAACGCCTTCCTTCTTCTGCTGAATAGGAATGATTGCTACCTGTACCGGAGCTATTCTCGGAGGAAGCACAAGACCGTCATTGTCACCGTGAACCATGATAATGGCACCGATCATTCTGGTACTTACGCCCCAGCTTGTCTGATGAACATGTTTGATCTTGTTATCCTTATCGGTATATGTCATGTCAAATGCCTTGGCGAAACCGTCACCGAAGTTATGGGATGTTCCGCACTGAAGACCCTTGCCGTCGTGCATAAGAGCTTCGATGGTGTAGGTTGCTTCGGCACCTGCGAATTTTTCTTTATCTGTCTTTCTGCCCTTTACAAGAGGAATTGCAAGAACCTGCTCGAAGAAATCGGCATATACGTTAAGCATCTGAATGGTTCTTTCTTCTGCTTCCTCGGCGGTTGCATGAACGGTATGGCCTTCCTGCCATAAGAATTCCGATGTACGAAGGAAAGGTCTTGTAGTCTTTTCCCAGCGAACTACGGAGCACCACTGATTGTAAAGCTTCGGCAGATCCCTGTAGGAACTGATTATTCTTGAATAAAGATCGCAGAAAAGTGTTTCGGAAGTAGGACGAACACAAAGTCTTTCCTGAAGTTCTTCCTGACCGCCCACAGTTACCCATGCGCACTCCGGTGCGAAACCTTCTACGTGATCTTTTTCTTTATTAAGAAGACTTTCGGGAATAAACATGGGCATATACACGTTTTCAACGCCTGTTGCCTTAAATCTTCCGTCCAGTTCTTTCTGTATGTTTTCCCAAATTGCATAGCCTGCAGGTTTTAAAATCATGCAGCCCTTAATGCCGCTATACTCTATAAGGTCGGCCTTCTTTACGATGTCCGTATACCAACGGGCAAAGTCCTCATCCATGGAGGTTATGGACTCAACCATTTTCTTATCGTCAGCCATGATAAATTCCTTTCCGGGCGCAAAACGCCAAAATACTCAAACCATTTTAAGCGTGTGGACTGCATTTGTCAATATATCAGCATTCGATTGAAAACCGGGAAGCAGCGATAATTTACCCTTTTATAATAAATACAAAGGCTTATATTACCGCACCCATTATGGACAAAACGCAATATTCTGATAAAATAAGGTTCGGAGGTTAAACATGATACTCGGACTTATTCTCTCGGTTTTTATAATTACTTCCCTCAGGAATAATTATTACTTCGAGGGCCTGAAAAACCCAAAGAACTATTTGATTGCCTTATTGGTGGGGGCTGCCGTGTGCGAAGTTGCATGGCCCATGGTACTTATAGCCTATATATTCTTCAAAAAGTCCGGAGTTCTGGATTCCATGGCAGAAAACAATCTGAAGAATGCAAAAAGAAAAGAAGCATTAAAACGACGCATGGAGGAGGCGGCCAATCCCGGAGCAGC
>CACYBJ010000262.1 GCA_902772565.1 uncultured Lachnospiraceae bacterium
ACAAAGCATTCCATAAGGTTTGCCGCATTGTCATCCTTCGGAAATTCGTTCTGGAAATAAAGGTTGATATTCTTCTCGTCTACAACAGTAGAAAGGCATAAATACTCATAACCGTTGATTTCCTTGACAGATGCGTTATAGTCTGCGGAGTTAAATTCCTTGGCTACTTTATCAAGGCTGTATGTGAGCTTTGTTGTGGAGCCGTCAATCTTTACATTCTCCGAGTTTTCTTTCTTTCTTGTGGCAATAATAAACACGCCCAGTCCGATGGCAATCATTAATGTAATTGCCCAGAGAACCATAAAGAGTGTGCTCTTTTTCTCAAGAGCCGCAATTGTCTCCCGCTGCTTAACGATCTTCTTGGAAAGGTTGTCAGAATTACGAGCCGGTCTCTCCGGTGGTCTTCTCTTGGGGCCGCCGTCGGTTTCATATTCTTTGGCAGCCTTTTTTTCTCTTTCCGCCGCAGCCTTCTTTCTTGCTTCGTAGGCTTTTTCGGAAATCTCATCGGAATCATCGTCGTCATCTTCTTCGGAAGGCGCCGGTGCTTTTTTCTTTCTCATCTGAGCCATGGCACGCTCATAGGCAAGCCTGCTCTCTTCCCTTTCATCTACGATGTCATCGTCGTCTCCGCCGATTAAATTGTCATCGTCGTCGTATTCAACAAAATCTCTTTTTCTCATAATGATCTCTTTTCCTATCAAATTCTGCCGCTACTGCGGCACCCCAAACCATTATATACTCTCTTGTTTTTTCAATTTAATCATTTACCGCCGGACAAAACTGCGGTAAACCATACCAATGCAAATAATACCACATCTGCCGAATCTTAACAAGGCAGAATGGAAACCCGACTCAAGTTTTTAGCCCGCACACAGGTCTTATAATGTTGACAAAAACCGGACATTGTGTGAAAATAGGCACAAAGCTGTGAAAGGAACAAGTAGCTTTAACGGTTAAGCAAAGAGAGTTGCCGGCTGGTGAGAGGCGCGCCGATACCCTGAAGTGAATACATCCCGGAGCTGCGCACCGAAATAACAGTAGGCTGCGTCGGCCGGTCCCCGTAAACGGACAGAGGTACAATGTACCCGCTAAGGCATGCCGCGTGAGCTGCATGTGAATAAAGGTGGTAACGCGAGTAACTTCGCCCTTTAGTTTTTTGCAAACTAAGGGGCTTTTTATATTTAAAGCCCTGAAGTAAAACCTTTATAGCCTTAACGGCAGAATATATCAACACGTAGACATGTTTGAGAATCTCTCAAACCCGTTAGTGACGAAGCAGGCGCGGCACTTACGGGCACCACGCCTGCAGTATGGTAAAAAAATGACACTTTATGAAGAATTAAAAGAGCGTGGTCTGATCGCTCAGATCACCGACGAAAAAACTGTAGCCGATCTTATCAATTCCGGAAAAGCTACATTCTACATCGGATTCGATCCTACGGCAGATTCACTCCACGTAGGTCACTTTATGGCTCTCTGCCTTATGAAACGTCTTCAGATGGCAGGCAACAAGCCCATCGCCCTTCTCGGCGGCGGCACGGGAATGATCGGCGATCCTTCCGGAAAGAATGACATGAGAAAAGTTCTTACCGTAGAAACCATCGATCACAACATCGAATGCTTCAAAAAGCAGATGTCCCGCTTTATCGATTTCTCCGACGGCAAGGCCATTATGGTTAACAATGCCGACTGGATCAGAAACCTTAACTACATCGAACTCTTAAGAGAAGTAGGACCTCATTTTACCGTAAACAGAATGCTTACAGCAGAATGCTTCAAGCAGAGATGGGAAAAGGGACTTACCTTCCTTGAGTTTAACTACATGATCATGCAGGCCTACGATTTCTACAAACTCTATACAGAGTACGGCTGCAACCTTGAGTTCGGCGGTGACGACCAGTGGAGCAATATGCTTGCGGGTACGGAACTCATCAGAAGAAAGCTGGGCAAGGATGCCAGTGCCATGACCATTACTCTCCTTCTCAACTCCGAAGGCAAGAAGATGGGCAAGACAGAAAAGGGCGCCGTTTGGCTTGATCCGGAAAAGACAACTCCTTTCGAGTTCTATCAGTACTGGAGAAACATCGGAGATGCCGATGTTATTAAATGCATTAAGATGCTCACCTTCCTTCCTATGGAACAGATTCGCGAAATGGAAACCTGGGAAGGCTCAAAGCTTAACGAAGCCAAAGAGATTCTCGCCTACGAACTTACAAAACTTGTTCACGGCGAAGACGAAGCAGTTAAGGCTCAGAATGATGCCCGTGCACTTTTCGGTGCAGGCGCTGCAGAATCAGCTCCGGAGGCTCCTCTTTCAGAAGCAGATCTCGAGAACGGCGGACTTGACATTATCTCAATTCTTGTAAAGAGCGGTCTTGCTCCTACAAGAGGCGAAGCCAGAAGAAACGTGGAGCAGGGCGGCGTATCCGTTGACGGCGAGAAAGTTACGGATATAAAGAAGGTATTTTCCGCAGATGCATTAAAGGCCGGCATGCTTGTAAAACGCGGAAAGAAGAATTTCAAGAGAGTGATTCTCAAGTAAGATTCTTAAATGGTATGGATTAACAACAGAGAACCCTGCTGCGGGCTGCAGCAGGGTTCTTTTTTACAATAGAAAACTATGAATTTAGCTACAAAAAAAACCTCCGGATTTCTCCGGAGGTTTTAATAACTAAATATTAGTCAAGATCTTCCCATGCATCTGAATAATCGTCAAGTGCATCTTCATAATCATCTTCGCCGTAGCAAGCCCATGCAAGTGTGGATGTGCTGATAGCATCAGTTACATACCACTTACCCTTATACTTGTAAACGAAGCAGAAGTCTGTACCGCTGTCAACCTTGTCGCCGCCAACTGTGAATTTCCACTTAACCTTAGCAGCGTAAGCAGCTTTGATCTTTGAAGCATCGAAGTCTGTATCGTCTTCTAAGGATTCCATATCATCCCTGAAATCATCAAGGTCTTCGATACCGCCGAGATCGTCATCTTCGTCAATCTTCTTAAGCTTTCCAAGCTTCTCGAATGCTTTGATTTCGTATGTGAACTTAACCTTGCCTTCTTCCTTAAGACCATCATAGAGAGCGTTGTTAGCTTCCTTAGCTACCTTAAGGTACTCTTTTACTGAGCAGTCATAGGCTTCGTCGATTACATCTTCCTGAACCTGCTTTGGAGTAGTAAGATTGAACTGAGTCTTGGCATCGAACTTACCTACTGCCTTATAGTACTTCTTAAGAGAGCTCTTGGCACCGCCGCCGAAAAGAGCAACAAGAATAAGAATAATACCGATTACTAATACACCGCAGATAATCTTTGGAAGTACGCTTCTTGACTTCTCATCAAGATTAAACTTATCTGCTACAGCATCTGAAACATTGCTAACCTTTCCGTAAACAGCGTTGGCTGCATCCCCTGCTGTGTTAGCAACATTGCTAGCTACATCTTTAGCCTTATCGCCGAAGTCATCAGCCTTCTTTTCTACCGCATCAGCAACTTCCTGAGGTCCTTCTACCGGAGCGCCGCAGTTAGGGCAAAAAGCTGTACCGTCTTCGAACTGGCTACCGCATTTCTGACAAAACATGGTTTGTCCTCCCTTCATATCCTGTTCGTAAAATTATCCGATTTCCACCTAATAAGGAAATCATACAAATTTTAACATATTAAAAATAAAAACACAACTTTAATCTTTAGGAAATCTACTGTCTTTTTTCATCAAGTTTTTTAGGCAAATCTTCTTTGAGAAGAGACATAAGATCCTTTTTTGTCGGTTTATTTAGTTTAACAACTCTTCCTGCCTGATTTGTGATGGCTTTTTCCAGATAATTTCTGGCTTCACGGGCATTTGCAAAGTTTTCTTCATGCTTTGCAACTCTGTCAGTGAAATATCTTAAAGCCTCTTTCTTGGCAGAAGGAGTAAGTTCGTACTGTTTCTTGGATGCCATACCCTCCAGGATTTCCACAAGCTCATCCGGAGTATAATCCTCAAAATAAAGGAACTTGTTGAATCTGGAGCGAAGTCCGGGATTTGATGCCAGGAATTCGTTCATGGGGCCGGTATAGCCTGCAACGATCACCACCAGATCGTCCCTGTGGTCTTCCATTGCCTTAAGGAGCGTATCCACCGCTTCCTGACCGAAATCGTTTTCTCCTTTGTTAACCGTAAGGGAGTAGGCTTCGTCAATAAAGAGTACGCCTCCCATGGCCTCTTCTACCACTTCCTGAGTTCTGGTGGCTGTCTGTCCCACATAACCGCACACAAGTCCGCCACGGTCAACTTCCACATACTTGTTGGTAGGGAGTACACCCAGTCCGTGATAAATCTTGGAAACAATTCTGGCAACCGTGGTTTTACCTGTTCCGGGGTTACCCATGAAAACCATGTGGTTGGAGATTTCCGTGGTTTTGATGCCCATGTCACGTCTCATCTTCTGAACCTTAATGAGATTTACAAGGCTCTCCACTTCTTCTTTTACGCTGGCAAGACCCACGTAGGAATTAAGTTCCGCAAGAACTTCATCCACGTCAAAATCCTTGGGAGGTTCTTCTTCATCCGGCTTCGGTTCTTCGGCTTCCTTCTTTGCGAGACTCTTTCCCGCAGCTGAGTTTTTGTCCACATTCTTAAAGACGTTATACTCACCGGATGACTTTCCGCTGCCGGCCTTTTTGTTACCGCCGGTCTTTCCGCTGCCGCTAAAAAGGTCTCCGGCAGATGAGTGGGTATAACTGCTGTTTACATCTATTTCGTAGCTGGGAGTTACGTACTTTCTGGTTCCTACGTAGAACACACCGTAATCCTTAAGGAATTTCTCAAGCATACCGGTGTAGGCTGCCAGAAGTTTTGACTCCGTAACCACATCGCCGTTGTGAAGAGCAATAAAGGCCTGACCAAGAATCTTGTAAACATCCAGAAGTATCTGTGCTGCCTGCTGATGGGTAGGGTCGTTTGCTATCTTCTTTCCGGCATCTGCCAAAACAAAATACTTTATAGCCACCGGAAGAGTTTTATCAAAAGCCGGAGAAGGACGAAGGAGGTTGATCTCCTGTCTCAGTTTTGCATCCGGCAGATTGTTAAAATTCAGGTAGGCTTTTATGATTCTGTATTCATCGTCGGATATACCACCGGACATGGTGATATAAACGGCAAATGTCATCAGTTCCCGCTGCATTATTGTGATTAAAGGCGTAGAAAAAGAATTAACGCTGCCAACGTTAACTTTAGTGATGGCAGCGCATTCTTCTTCACACATCGCAATTAATTCATGAAGATTCTTTTTAATCATGTAACCTCCGGTAAACTACGTGTGTATGTATCTTACTGTATTACTCTTACCTTAAGTACACCGTCGATTGCTTCGATGGCCTTTACGGTGTTCTCGTCAACCTTTGCACAAACATCAAGCACGGAGCATGCATAGTCGCCGCGGCTCTTGTTG
This sequence comes from uncultured Lachnospiraceae bacterium, assembly GCA_902772565.1. Lineage (GTDB taxonomy): Bacteria > Bacillota > Clostridia > Lachnospirales > Lachnospiraceae > UBA3775. Next base: position 5,431 of record CACYBJ010000262.1, read on the forward strand.
TACATGTTTTCGATGTTTACGTTAAGTGATGCAAATGCAGATGTAAACTGGCTTAACATGTTAGGAATGTTCTTGTGCATAATGGAAATTCTTGCATCGGTTCTGCAAACGCCTGCATCAAGGGCAGGATAGTTTACGGAATTGATAATGTTACCGTTCTCGACGAACTCCTTGATTTCTCTTGCTGCCATAACTGCGCAGTTTTCCTCTGACTCTTCTGTTGAAGCACCAAGGTGAGGAGTTGCAATTGTATTTACCATGCGAACTGTGTTTGGATTTACAAAGTCGGTCATGTACTTTGCAACCTTGCCGCTTGCAAGGGCATCTGCCATGGCTTCTTCGTCAACAAGAAGATCACGAGCATAGTTAAGGATAACAACGCCATCCTTCATCATGCCGATGGTTTCTGCATTGATCATCTTTCTTGTGTCATCAAGAAGAGGTGTGTGAACTGTAATATAATCGCAGTTCTTGAAAATGTCTGTTCTTTCCTTAACAAGGTTAACCTTGTGATCGAGCTTCCATGCGTTTTCTACGCTGATGAAAGGATCGCATCCGTATACCTGCATTCCGAGGGCAGATGCGGCATTGGCAACAAGTACGCCGATGGCACCGAGACCGATTACACCAAGCTTCTTGCCTTTGATCTCATGACCGGCAAACTGCTTCTTGCTCTTTTCGGCAGCCTTTGCTACGTTCTCATCGTCCTTATTCTCTTCGCCCCACTTAACACCGCCGACGATGTCACGTGAACCGAGAAGAAGACCTGCAATAACAAGTTCCTTAACGGCATTGGCATTGGCACCGGGAGTATTGAATACTACGATACCCTTCTCTGCGCACTTATCAAGAGGGATGTTGTTTACACCTGCGCCTGCTCTTGCAATCGCAAGAAGATCGTCACTGAATTCCATGTCATGCATAGCTGCACTTCTGACAAGGATAACCTGAGCTTCATCTACATTTTCTGTTGCTGTGAAGTTGTCGCCAAGGCCTGCAAGACCTGTGGCGGATATATTATTTAAACAATTGTATTTAATCATTTTGTCCTCTCTTTGCCGTTAGTTAGGCATTCTCTTCCTCAAACTTCTTCATGAAAGCAACAAGTGCTTCTACGCCTTCCTTAGGCATAGCATTGTAGATAGATGCTCTCATACCGCCAACGATTCTGTGTCCCTTAAGGTTTACGAGACCTGCTTCTGTAGACTCTTTGATGAACTTGGCATCAAGGTCTGCATCGCCTGTTACGAAAGGAACATTCATAAGAGATCTGGAAGCGGGTTCAACTGTACCCTTGAAAAGTTTTGAAGAATCAAGGAAATCATAGAGGATCTTAGCCTTCTCTTCGTTACGTCTCTTCATCTCCTCAAGACCGCCCATCTTCTTGAGCCACTTAAATACCTTGCCGCAGATGTAGATTGTGTAGCAAGGAGGTGTGTTGTAAAGTGAGCCGGCATCTGCCTGAGTCTTCCACTTAAGCATAGTAGGAGTTCCCGGAAGAACGTCGTCTGTAATAAGGTCTTCTCTGATGATAGCGATAACGCAGCCTGCAGGTCCGATGTTCTTCTGAA
>CACYBJ010000263.1 GCA_902772565.1 uncultured Lachnospiraceae bacterium
ATAGGGGCTTTAACGCTCGTAAACGTTATAATCATGAGTGTAGGGACTCATGTTACATAAGGGGAAGATTTATGTTGGATAACATCACAGTAAACACGCACAGCAGTATCAGAATCGTGGCAGATGACGCAGTCATCTATGTTGATCCTATCGAGTTTAAGGATGCGCCTCATGACGCCGATTACATACTGATCACACACGATCATTACGATCACTTTTCAACGGAATCCATTGAGAAAGTAGGCAATGCCGACACTGTACTCATTGCTCCCGAAAAAATGAAAAGCAAAATCAAAAAGCTTGAAAACCTTGTTTTTAAGACTGTCACGGTAACTCCCGGAATCAGAAAGAAAATCGATAAGTTAAGAGTTGAGACCGTTCCCGCCTACAACATTTTAAAGCCCTTCCATCAGAAGAGCGCAGGCTGGGTAGGTTATGTTCTCTATACCAAAAAGATGCGCATATACATTGCCGGCGATACCGACATTACCAAGGAAGCAGCCGCCGTTAAATGCGATGTGGCACTGGTACCCATCGGCGGTCTTTATACCATGAACCCGAGAAAGGCAGCCGACCTTGTTAACAAGATCAAGCCGAAGGTAGCAATTCCTATTCACTACGGCAGCATAGTCGGAGCACCTGAGTACGGGGAAGAATTTGCAGCCTATGTAAAGTCTCCGATCAAGGTTGAACTGAAAATCAATTTTGATAAAGAAAAGGCAGATGCCTTAGAGGCAGTGTCCTCCGCAGCTGCGGAAGGAGCAGCTGAGGTTGTTGAAAAGTCCTCGGATACTGAAACGGAAAATGCAGTTGAGACTGTAGAAGATAATGCAGCAGTTGCAGAAAATGTGGCTGAAGATGCTTCAGATATTTCGGTAGAAGTTGAAGAGACTATAGATGAGACATCCGAAAAAATTTCTGATACTGAAGAATCAGTAGATAAAAACACAACAATTGACGAATCTACAACTGAGTCTAATGAGAAGCTGACTGAGTCAGTTGATGACAACAGAAATTTCATAGATGGAGATGCGGCAGATGCTTCGGTAGAAGTTGACAAAATTGAAGAAAACGAGAAAACAGAAAACACAGCAGCTGAAGATATAGCCGAAACAGTTGAAAATAATACAGAAGAACCTTCCGAACCCGCTCCACGCATCCTCTTTATCAACGCCTGTGTACGTAAGGAGTCACGCACAAAGAAAATCGCCGATGCGCTCATAGCAAAACTGGGTGGCGAAGTGGACGAGCTGGTTCTCCATGAGCAGACATTTCCGCAGGTAAATGAGCACTTCATTAACAAGCGCGACGAACTTAAAGAAAAGGGTGCATTTTCCGATTCCATGTTCGACTTTGCGAGACAGTTCGCATCTGCCGAAAGAATAGTGATCGCAGCACCTTTCTATGATTTGTCCTTTCCGGCGTCCTTAAAGCAGTATTTTGAGCTTATTAACGTAGGAGGGGTAACCTTTACCTACACCGAAGAAGGTGCCTTAAAGGGCCTTTGCGGCGCCAAGGACCTGTACTACGTAACCACATCCGGCGGCCCTATGTTTGACGAGGTATTCGGCTTCGGTTATGTAAAAGCCCTGGCTCAGAACTTCTACGGAATTCCGGAAGTTAAACTAATCAAAGCCATCGGTCTTGATATCTACGGGGCAGATGCCGATGCCATCGTAAACAAAGCAATTGAGGAATTATAATGAATTCGATACTGATAAAAGATACAACCAGAGCGGAGCGTGAGCAGATCGTTGCCGACTCCATAGGAAACATCAGCGGCTCCTGCGACGGATGCATGGCAGGCCTTGCCGAAATGTATCAGGATTACATTGACGGAAAGCGTGAGATTCGTGAAATCAACATGGAATTCCGCGCCAACTATGAGTCCGGGATCGAAGCTCCGGAGAGAAACGGCTGCGGGTACGCGAGATGACAGAGAACAAAGACGATAAAATGAATACTTCGGCCGGCAGGTATACCATCCGCCGCGCGGAGGAGAAAGATATCCCCGGAATTCTGAATTTATTGGTTCAGGTGGACATGGTGCATCACAACGGCCGCCCCGACCTGTTTAAGGGTCCGGCCACCAAGTATAATGCCGAAGAACTTAAGACAATCATTTCAGATGACAAGAATCCGCTTTTTGTGTGCGTAACCCCCGACGGTTTTGTGTGCGGTCACGCTTTTTGCCAGCACAAGCAGGTGGTGGGAGATTCGGTTCTCACGGACATAAAAACTCTTTACATTGATGATATTTGTGTAGATGAATCCATGCGCGGGCAGCACATAGGCAAAAGGCTTTACGAACATGTTCTTTGCTATGCCAAAGAAGCCGGATGTTATAATATCACCCTTAATGTCTGGTCATGCAATCCGGGGGCTCAGAAGTTCTATGAATCCATGGGACTTGTGCCTCAGAAAACCTGCATGGAAAAAATTCTGTAATATAAAATTCGCTTTAAAAAACAGACTGATTGGTCTATAATATTATTTAATAATCTAGTGGGGACAAAGAAACACTCTTTGGGGGAGGTTTACATGAGCAAGATTGTAAAACGCGTACTTCTGGTACTTGCAATTCTTTTCGTCGTTGCCGATGTTTGCTGGATCGGCTCTAAACTTTTGGATCAATACCTTGAAAAGAAGTATTCCGACGGTTCGGATGGCGTTGGCTATGCGGCCGATGTGAATGCCTACGGTAAGGAGGGTTCCGATAAGATCATCGGATTATTTGTTGATTCAACCGAAGTTCCCGTTGTCTGGGAAGATAATGTCACCGTAGACGAACTTAAGAAAATTGCCGAGGACGAAGTTGTAATCACCATGAGACGTTATGGTGGTAACGAACAGTTTGGTGAGTTCCCGGTTTCCTTTACATGCGCCGATGAAGAAATTACCGCATCTGCCGGCGATATAATTATGTACCGTGGCAACCAGATTGCCATATTCTACGGTTCCGGTTCCGTAACCGGTACCAAAATCGGTAAAGTCGATCTTTCGGAAGAACAGCTTAACAACACTTTCACCAAGAATGATGTAAAGTGTAAGTTTACTTCCAAGCCATATGAAAAAAATCCTAAGAAGAACGATAAAAACAAAAAGAAATAAGCCTTTTTAGGTAATTTGAAATGTTACTGACATAAATCAGTATTCCGGATCGATAATGCCCTTAAGTTTGGTATGTACGTTACGGAATGCGGCTTTATGTCAGTTTTTTTATGTTAGAGAGAGATTATTATGAAACCTAAATTATTCGGCCCGGGCAAGTTCTACCGGAATGCCCTGGCCATTGCAATTCCGATTATGCTCCAGTCCCTGATCCAGAGCATGGTATCTCTGGTGGACAACTTCATGGTGTCGGGACTGGGAGACATCAGCATGTCCGGTGTAAATGTTGCAGGACAGGTGCTGTTCGTCTTTATGATATTCCTAAACACCATATGCATGTCCGGCGGAATCTTCCTGACTCAGTTCTACGGAGCAGGAGATAAAGAGGGTATGCAGCAGGCATTCCGCTTTAAAATGATAGTGGGCCTTCTGGCATTTATACCATACTTTCTGGTATGTGTTGTGTTTCCCCGTCAGGTACTGTCCCTTATGTTAATAGGCAATACCGAGGCGAACCTTATTCTGAACGAAGGCGTAAAGTACATCAGAATCATGTTCTTCGTGGGAATCCAGATGACCGTTTCCATGGTTATCGCCAGTTCCCTCCGTGACATCGGAAAGGTCCGCTTCCCGCTTTACGTAACTATCATAGCAACCCTTACCAACACCGTGTTTAACTGGCTTCTTATCTACGGACGCTTTTTCTTCCCGAAACTTGGTGTGGAAGGCGCGGCATATGCCACAGTAATCGCCAGAACCCTGGAATTTACCATTTTCGCTATCGCCTATATAAAGACAAAGCCGCCATTTGCGGTGAAGCTGTTTTCGCTTCTGAAAGTGAATTTCAAGCTCTTTAAGGAAATACTCAGAAAAGGCTCCCTCGTGCTTTTCTGCGAAATGGTATGGGTAATGTCCGAAACCGTAACCACAGCCATTTATAACGGTCGCGGCGGAGCAGATGTAGTCTCCGGCATGGCAGCCAGTTTCTCCATTGCCAACCTGTTCTTCATAGCTTTCGGAGGAATCTATAATACTACCGGAATCATACTTGGAAGAACCCTGGGAGAGGGCGACATGGAAAAAGCCAGAGAGAAGGAGAGATGGCTTCTTTCCGGCTCGGCAGTATTCGGCCTTATAATGATGGGCTTTGCATTCTCCACGGCACTGATCGTTCCTGTGGTTTACGGAAGACTCAGTAAGAGTGCCATTAGAATCTGCACTCAGATGGTAGTTATGATGGCCTTCTTTACACCAATCTGGATTTACATGAATGCCCAGCAGGCAGTGGCAAGAGCAGGCGGAGATACGGCCATGGGTGCCTACACCGACGCCATGATAACCATCTTCATTATGATGCCCCTGCTTTTCGGTCTTGGAAAGTACACTTCCGTAGGCCCCGTAGCCCTTTACGGCCTCCTGAAACTCCTTGATTTCGTCAAGGTGGTAATATTCCATGTGTGGCTGAAGAAGGAACGCTGGTTGAAGAACCTGACTTA
>CACYBJ010000264.1 GCA_902772565.1 uncultured Lachnospiraceae bacterium
ATCGTGACAGAGTTTCGAAGAAACTCGTCTTTGAGACATCAAAGAAATCCAGAAGGGATTTCTTCTTTTTAGCGATAAGCGAATGCCTCTCAGTATCAACGAATCAAGCAGGAATCAGCCTGTGATCTCCATGTGGAGGTCGTCGATATAAAACGGCACATAGCAGGATACTATCGGGTTGTAAACCTCACCAAGGGTTGCGAAGTAAAGGGACGGTGAAGGTTCTGCGGTATTAACCTTTGTGGTTACCTCCACGTAGTTCCATGTGTTCGGTGCAAGATCAAAGGTTTTAATCTTATAAAATCCCTTTTCGTTGGCAAGGGCTTCTTCCGCAAAGGCTTCCGGAGCTGTTTCCTCGGAGGACTTTACTTCGGCTGCAGCATCTTCTGCAGGATTAAGGTTGGACCAGAAGGCAAATGTAAGGCTGTCGGCTACTCCCAGTCCGAAATCGTCCGTGTAATAAACGAACATACCGAAGGTTATGGTTTTTCCCTGAAGTTTACTTATATCCAGCACGTTGTTGGCGTTGATTCCAAAGTCGAGACCGGCAAAGCCCTTGGTGGACTGAAGTCTTGAGGTTATCTTTTCGGAGTTGTCGCTTGAGTGCGCGTGAACATCGTCTATGGAAACAATTGCGCCGCCGAAGTTGTTGCTTGTTGGCATGAAGTTGTTGTAATACTCGTCGCAGTCGTTGTAGTAAACGGTGCTTCCCACTTCGTATGTGGGGGCTTCAAGAAGCATGCCTTCCTCGTCCCAGACAGCGGCGGAATTATAGAAGCCGTTCTGCCTTATTTCATATTCCCATGAAAGTTCGTAGGGAAGGGGAGTAGGTGTTGCTGTTGCGGCGGCAGATGCCGAATCCGCAGTAGCTTTGGCAGCTGTAGCCGGCGTGGCACTTCCTCCTTTTTTATTTTTCAGAATTACGGCCCCTGCAATAATTCCGGCAATTACCAGAACTACCAGGATGACGGCCGTTATTTTTTTATTCATACTCTTACCTCTCAGGTGTTTAAAACTGTAAGAATAATGTAGCATCCGCCGTATTCTATGTCAATTGTGTCAGGTTCCTAAAAATCTGTGAATTTCTGCCGATTTAATTTACAATGTTGTACTACTATGATAGAATAATTTTGGATTTTTGCCCCTTATGGGCGTAACCCCCATTTTGGAATTACAGAGGTATAATTTTGATTTATCCCGAGTTCATAAAAAAAGGTGACATCATCGGCTTTTGTGCACCCAGTGACGGCGATGCCGATGAAATAGGCGGTGCAAAGCTGGATTCTGCCGCAGAGCAGATGACCCGCCGGGGCTACCGGGTGATTGAAACCTCCCTTACCAGATGCTCCGAAAAAGGAAAAAGCGGCGACGGACAGGGACGCGGCGCGGATTTTATGTCTCTCATCGAGAATCCCGAAGTGAAATCAGTTTTTTCCGTATCCGGCGGAGACTGGCTCTTTGAGATGCTCCCCTTTGTGGATTTTCAGAAGGTACGAGAGAATCCAAAATGGTTTGAAGGCATGTCTGACCCCACGGGACTGGTGCACACCATAACCACTCTGGCAGATGTGGCATCCGTCTACTGTGCCAATGCAGGAGAATTCGGAATGCAGCCCTGGGACGAAAGCCTTGTTAACAATTTCAGAATACTTGAGGGCGAGGATCTTATTCAGAAATCCTGCAGCCGTTTCCAGAGCGGATGGCTGGACTATGAAACAGGCCGTGAAACCTACGCATTTGACAGTGATGTCAGCGTAAAGAGACTTGACAGTGACGGAAGCGTTACGGTCAGCGGAAGACTTCTGGGCGGATGCATGGACGTTCTGGTGGGACTTTGCGGCACAAGATTTGACAGGACGGCGGCATTTGCCGAAAAATATGCAGAGGACGGAATACTCTGGTATCTGGAAGTCTTTTCAATGTCGCCCGAACTTATAGCATTTTATTTATGGAAATTTAAGGAAGCCGGATGGTTTAAGAATGCGAAGGGATTTCTTTTCGGAAGACCCTGCATGATCAATGATGCCTATTCGGCAGTAAGCTACGAAGAAGGTATAATGTCTGTTCTCTCAGACCTTAATGTGCCGGTTATTACCGGTCTTGACATAGGCCACAGACCGCCTCACTGGACTGTTATCAACGGTTCGGTGGGAGAATTTGCCTTCACTGCCGGCGAAACACATGGGGAAAATGAGCAGGAGGCTCACGGGACCGGCACGGCGCAGCTTAAGCAGTTCTTAAGATAGGGCGAAGCGGACGGGTGCCACGCCGGCGGCATGGTACTTATCATGATATTTGTATATGGGGAAGGGAAATAAACCCGGAGGATATGGTATTGAAAGAAAAGTATTTAAAAGCGGTCATAAGTTTCATACTTGTGCTTGCCATGTTTATCGGCATGATACCGCTGTTTAACAAAGCAACGGAAACTACGGCAGATGCGGCCTCTTACACGCCGGGCTACGTAAATGTGTCCAGTACCTTAAATGTAAGGACTTCCGCATCTACTTCTGCAAGCAAGCTTACCTACAAAGGAAATGTGGTTGTACTTTGGGCGGGCCAGAGAATAGACATTATTTCAACCGTGGTAGATAACTGGTATCAGATTGAATTTGATTATGACGGAACCAGGCTTCGCGGCTGGGTAATGCGTTCTTACATTGTGGTTCATGACGGAACCTACAATGCCACATATGCCGCTCAGTTAAGGTCTCTCGGATTTCCGGAGTCCTACATAGCACCTCTTTGCTATCTCCACTCCAAGTACCCGGCATGGACTTTTAAGCCCTACTTTACAGGCGGCGGTACAAGCCTTGCCACATCTCTTGACTGGGAGACTGCGGTAAATAACGAAAACAAGCTTCATGTGAGCCTTTTTGCCACCATGAGCTCCATATATTATCCGGAATCCTGGTTTTCAACCATGGCCGGAGCCTATGACTGGAAAACGGACTCCTACATTAAGTACGACAGCTGCTATCAGGCTTCCAAGGAACTGGTGGCCTATCTGATGGATCCACGTAACTTCCTTACGGACAGACTTGTTTTCATGTTCGAAAACAATGCCTACAGTGCGGGAAATCAGACGGAGCCCGGCGTAATTGCCATGTGTACCGGCACTTTCCTGGCGGGAACCTATGACGGAACCCACACCTACTCCTCACTGATTATGACTGCTGCGGCACAGTCGGGAGTAAGCCCTTATTTCCTTACCACAAGAATTCTTCAGGAAATGGGCACCAAGGGAACCACGGGTTCCATCAGCGGAACCTACGGAGACTATCCGGGATACTATAACTATTACAATATCAGCGCTACGCCTCCGGATCCCATAACCAATGCTCTTAAGTACGCAGCCGCCTCCGGCTCCTACGACAGACCTTGGAACACAAGGGAAAAGGCAGTAATCGGCGGCGCCAAGTTTATCGGAAAAGAATATATTAACAGAGGACAGAATACACTCTATCTTCAGAAGTTTAATTTCACGGGAACATCTACCTACGGTCATCAGTACATGGGTAATGTATTTGCCCCTGTATCGGAAGCATCCAACGTATACGGACGTGCGGGATCGGCTACATCTGCCATTGAGTTCTCCATTCCGGTATTTAGAAATATGCCTTCCGAGAATGTTCCTCTTCCCACAAAGTGCGGAAGTCCGAACAACTATCTGAAGGAACTCTCCGTTCAGGGAGTGACCCTTGACAGAGCCTTTGATTTCACGGTAACAAGCTACCAGGCATCGGTTGACTGGAACGTTGAATCCGTAAAGATTACGGCAACACCTGTTAACTCTCAGGCAACCGTAACGGGAATCGGTACCGACGGAACCGTGGCCCTTGCCGAAGGCTATAACAAAATAGTGATCAAGGTTACATCCGGAAGCGGAATTGTGGGAGCCTACACTATCATTATATTCCGCGATTACAAGATAATTCCGGATATTCAGAAATCAACGGCCTTTATGGTTGTGGGCGAAACCGAAAAGCCGGCGGTAAATATCTACCCTGCGGCTGCGGCTGCTACCAATCCGGCCCTCACATGGAAGAGTTCCAATCCGAAGGTGGCAACGATAGACGCCAACGGAAACATAACGGCTCTGGCGGCGGGAACTACGGAAATAACCGTGACCTCGGTAAAGAGCGGGCTTTCCGACAGCTGCATTTATACCATCAGGGAAATGAACCCTAACATAAAGAGAATAAGCGGCGACAGCCGTTATGATACTTCCATTGCGGCTGCAGAGCAGCTTAAGAGTGTTTACGGCGTTGAGAAATTTGAGAATATAGTGGTTGCCTCCGGCGGCGGATATGCAGATGCCCTCTCCGGCAACTACCTGGCATCGGTTAAGAATGCGCCTATGCTTCTTACAGCCAGCTCCCAGATGACAAAGATCACCGACTACATAAAAGCCAACCTTGCGGAAGGCGGTACGGTATATGTCCTGGGCGGAACCGGAGCAGTGCCGTCAAGCTTTGAGGATAAGATGGGAGATGCCTATGCAGGCAGCATCGTAAGACTGGCAGGTAACAACAGATACGAAACCAACCTGATGATCCTTAACGAAGCTGGAGTTTCGGAAAACAGCGATCTTCTGGTGTGCACCGGTACGGGCTTTGCGGATTCCCTTTCCGCATCTGCCGTAGGAAAACCCATACTTCTTGTGCCGACTGCGGTACTTGACATACAGAAGGAGTTCCTTGACAGCCTCGGAAGCAATAACAATATTTATGTAATCGGCGGAAGCGGAGTTATCAGCAATACTCTGGCAAGATCCTTTACAGCCTACGGCAACGTAAAGCGTATCTACGGCTCAGACCGATTCGAAACGGCTGTTAATGTTGCAAGAGAATTCTTTGATAATCCTGAAAGAGTTGTTCTGGCATATGCCCAGGACTTCCCGGACGGACTTTCGGCAGGTGCCCTGGCATCGGCCATTAATGCGCCGTTACTCCTTGCCCAGGATGCGGAAAGACCTGTTGTGGCGGGTTGCACCTATCGCAACAGTCTTAAGAAAGAACTTTCGAGTATGTATGTAATGGGCGGAAAGGCTCTGGTAAGAGACATCATTGCCCTCAGAATATTCGAAGGAAAGTAAAAAAGGCAAAATAAAAGAACCTCAGTTTTTGCTGAGGTTCTTTTTTGTTTTAGGTAAGAAAGATTAAATCTTCTTTACGTTTGCTGCCTGAGGTCCCTTTTCTCCGTCTGTTACGTCGAACTCAACCTTGTCGCCTTCTTCAAGAACTTTGAAGCCTTCCATGCTGATTGCGGAGAAATGAACGAAAACATCGTTTCCTTCTTCGTCGGAAATGAATCCGTAACCCTTTTTGGCATTAAACCACTTTACTGTACCCTGTTTCATATAAATCCTCTTTCTTGCCGCAAAAATGTGTCTCCGGTGTGCGGCACCCCCTATTCCAGATAAACTGACTATACCCCTGTTTTTCATCAATTGTCAATTAAAATTTGAAAACAAGGGCGTTTAAGGGAAATAAAATTAAATAAGTAAGCATTTTACTGCATTAATATGATAAAATATAAAATGCACGACTGTGTTTAGCGGAGGAATTAATGCGTAAAGACATCAGAAATATCAACTTTGAGAACTACGAATACTGCTACGACAAAGAAGTGTCCGAATGCGAGGGCATCGGCGTCGTTTTAAGACATAAAAAGAGCGGGGCAAGAATCTGCCTTGTTTCCTGCGATGATGAAAACAAAGTTTTTTTCATTGCTTTCAGAACCACTCCCACGGATTCCACAGG
>CACYBJ010000265.1 GCA_902772565.1 uncultured Lachnospiraceae bacterium
AATAACCCAAATTTTCACAACAAAACCATACACTATTTCAAATTCTCCTCACGGTCTTGAAAATACAGGTTTCATGAGTTTTGTTCTTATCATTTTTCCTATAGACATAATTGTAAAACAGACAAAACTGTTTTGTTCATTTTCTAAAGGTATATCCTTTAAGTAAAGCACTTTTCCAAACAAATTAATAGACTTGTATATTTCTCATTCGTACTGTATGATTCTTACTGTCAAGAGGAGGACACAGGAATGGGTGAAATCATCAGTCTTACAGATAGCAAGAACGTTGACAGGTACCGCTATGCAGTATACGTTCACCAGCTTGTCACACCTGATGGTGTGTCATACCCCAGATGTTTCATAGTAATAAGAAACGAGTATGATGTGATTGTATATTTTACAAAGCTACACAGGTTTGTAGGTGTCTATGAGGGAAGTGTATGTCGTCCGTTGAGTGCAGATGCCCGTGAAAAGATGATCTACATCACACAGATGCTGAATTACATACTTATAGATCATAAGGCAATCTATCGGATTGATCATATATTCAAGATTACAAAAGATATGCTTGCGGCATTCTTCATGGATTACTCACTCAAAGAGAAAAAATCTGGTGGTCACAGGGGAAGTCAGGATGTTGAAAAGTGCATCCTAGCAGTTACCGGTTTCTTCAGTAGGTTATGTCGTAAGTATTCAGGTTATTGTGCGATTAATAAGGACGAACTTTACAGCGATAAGAAAGTGTATCCCCGTTACGGTAAGCAGCATCTTGTTTCCGTACCTGATTTTCAGATACCAGTCATCAGCGAGCCGAAGGAAATATTCCGGGATATTCCGACAAAAGTGTTTCAGATACTGATGAACATTGCGTTGCGTTATGACCCAGATATAGCGTTTGCTATGTCTTTTCAGGCTTTTGCTGGACTTCGTCCTGGAGAAACAATGAATGTCCGTCAAGAGTCAAGTCCTAAAGGTCCCGGTATTAGTTTAACCTGGAGAGGCAAGAAACTTGTCCGTGTTGATATAGATTTGACACACGAATACTGCTTGCGAAGCGATTCAGTGTCATGCGGTTCAATCAAAAAAGAGCGTATTGCGCATGTTTATCCACCATTTCTGAATGTTTTTGAACGCATGTACGCCCTTCATCAAAAACGCCTGTCACGCACTTCTTATGAAAAAGACTACTGCCCTATGTTTGTTAACAGCAGGGGCATGGCTATGACTTATGATATATATTACAGCCGTTTCACCTCGCTGATCACAGATAAACTCCGCCCTTTGCTTCTTAGCCATGATGACCCGGAATGCCGTATCTATGGACAAATGCTCTGCGAAAACTCACTCGGTCCGCATGCTCTCCGTCACTGGTTTTCTGTACAGTTGGCACTCAGAGGCGAAGATGTGGCACAGCTCCAATTCTGGAGAGGGGACAAAAGCCCAGAAAGTGCCTTCCGGTATCTTCAAAACAAAGGCGACCTTATACGTGAGCTGTCCGCCACTAATGAGCTTCTGACAAATGCACTTTTAAGAGAAGGAGAACGCATCTTTGAAAACTGATTTTTTTAACACCGTGCTTCATGCCGCTTCTTCATCAGGTTCACTCTATAAAGGTACACTTAAAGACCGGCGAGCATTGCTCTTTTTTATGGAAAAGAATGACCTTTTAACCCAGACCGGCTTCCCTGTGAACGCAAAAGAAGATGTTGTTCGCCTTAGGACTCAGTGGTTTCCTAAACCGACCACCGAAAAGATGCTGCTCAGCCGCCTCAGTCTCTGGCTTTCAGCATATAAAAGGTCCGATAAAGAGCGGCTCAAAATCCTCATAACTTACGGACGGGAATTGTTCCCAAAAACATGCGCAACCTATGAGGAGTTTACCTCAACAGATAAAGGCAGTTCCCCTACCGTAGTCTGGCAGCTATTGGATTATCTATTGTCCGTTTTGGATAAAGAAATACCAGGGATGAGCCTCGACGAGACCGACAGAGTCCTCTCAACAATAAAGGTAGGCATCCCCAAACGGCACCTCTCCCTTTTCATAAAATACCTTGATTTTTTAAGCCGAAGGATGCCCGGCCCCCGGATTGCTTACAGTTCACCTTCACAAAAGAAAGGTACAGGTGATTCAGCTTATTCCACTGCTGAATTCTCTGCCATGGCGTATTTTATCTTTAATGAACAATACTGGATTGAACACAATCTTTTATCAAAGGCCTGTAGCTCTAAGCATTATGCAAATCTTTGGGCATATCTGTCTTTTTTCTTTATCAGCGGATTAAGAGGAACAGATGTCATCCGAATACCACGCCCATCCCTTCCTTTCGAGGGTGATGAGTACCGCCGTCATATACTTAATGGTGATATCCATGATCCTGGAAAGTTTGCCAGAGAAATCCAGTTTCGAATCAGCTGCCATGCTATGTTTCCAAGCAAGACAGGCAAAACCAGGGATGTTCCGCTTCTTAAGCTTTCTATACCCGCCATCCTGGAGGAACCCTTAGGAATTATCATTTCCATAGCAGCCAGCTTTTTCCCTGAATCCTCAGCAGGCAAACCCTTCTTGCACAAAAGCGGACTGTACAGTGCCATTCGAAGCTTCTTCGGTGCACCCTTTGCAGATCTTCTAGATTATAAAAATTTCAAAGTCGTCCGTGCAAATAAAGCTTATCTTCAGGGAATCGAAATGCTTTCAGACAAAATATATGGCAGCGGTTCACATGGATATATTCTTGCTGCACTTGCAAGAAGCCACAAAGGCAATCTCGGTTCACTGCCTAAAACAACTGATATTTATCTGAAAGATGCCGCATTTTCGGGCATGGATCCTGATTTTGTCCTGTTCCAGATGTTCCAGAGAGGCATTTTCGGTTTCATTCCGCATCTACTGTTGGAAACCTGTTTCGGAAGCCGCTACCATCACCTAAATATACGCTCACAGACAGACCTTATCCGTCAGATCGAGATTGCACCATCAGGAATAGAATCCCTCGTCCGTTCCGGTGAAACAGCACTTGCGCAGGCAAGAGCAGTAGTCCATGATCTTATCGCGCGTAATGCTGATATGCGTTCCACTTTATTACGGATTGCATCTGGTGAAGCAACCGCTAAGCAGGAAAACTTTCTATGTGCTGTTACTGCCGCCGGTTTTGCATGTGCTTATCCCGAAAGACGAGGCTGTATAGGGTGCACTTATGAAATTTGTACAAAGGCAGCCCTCCACAATCTTGTCACAGAATTCGAACGCTTGCAATCATGTTCTTCCGCTGCTGAAGGATGGCGCGAACGCGAAATTGCGCGTACAGCAGTGCTCCCCATAATCAGGGAATTCTTTTTCACTGTACGGCTTCTCTATCCCGAAGCTGACCTTTCCCCGTATCACTGCATACTCGAAGGAGGTATAGACCACTATGATCCTTACATCATATCTGATAGCTGATGGAACTTGTTACCGACATCTTGTAACCAATACCATAGACCCTGATGTCATTAGCAAAGCAAACGACATATTTAACCTTTACCGCATGCGAGGGATCATACTTTCCGATTCTATACATGACAGCTCATGGGTTTTAACAAATGAGCGTCTGCGTGTAATCTTTCATTTTAAGGTTGATGAATCCATATATGAAGCCCGCGCAGCGCAATGGCTCAACTGCCCATCAGACACCTTCGTGGCCTGCCTGAAGGCATTTATTCTGATGAATCTTGGAAATATCGAGCTTAAAACATTGAATCAGATCTGTGGCTCCATTCTTTCAATAGCAGAATCCCCGGATCCTTTTGTCGTGGTGCCTGCCTATCCAAATCGCATAGCACAATTCCTGCGCCTTCTTCCTGGGACTACACTGACAAAAGAAGAACTGTCAAGACGATTGGACGAAATACCCATGGCTGAGTCAGCCGGCAACCAGCGCCTTCTTGCTGATTTTACCACCTATCTACGGTTTAACGATTCTCTTCGGGATATATGGCCTGAGTTAACCTTGAAAGACAAAGTATTCTTTTTCCCTCTATGGTTATGGTGGAACCTGACAACAATTCTTCCTCTCCGCCCAACAGAATTCGTTCTTACACCATATGACTGCCTATCCACAGAAAACAGCATAGAAAAAATCACTGTACGAAGGACACATCTAAAAGGTGGCGGTAAAAAAATATCTTATTCCATTGAAGGCGACTATGATTTTTATTCTTATCCCGTCACTCCTGAGATTTCTTCTGAAATCAAGTGGTATCGTGATTCCCTGATACATCTTGGCTACTGCTCGGATAAGTATCTTTTCAACGTTAAATATTATCAGGATTATATTAAAACAAAAGACCCATATCGAAAAGGCAGGCTCTATCTATATAGGCATTTAAAAATGACACTTTCCCTTTTTATCAAGCGTTTTCCCACATGTAATCTAGAGCTGTCAAATTCTCTGGGTCTCGGGGATACCAGACATCTCGCAATGATTTCGCTGATAATCTCCGGTGGTTCTCCTGTCATCTGCCGTGAGCTTGCCGGTCATGAAAACATAGCCATAAGTTCGCATTATTATTCAAACATGGCCACATTGGTTGAAAGTGCTACATATGAATCTTACAGGAAATCATGTAAAGGAGGTAGCCCGGCATCAATGACAGACCGTCAGGATATATACCTCTTTAACCAGTTACCAAAACGAACCCGCATAAACGGAGGATGGTGTGGCTCAGAGCGTTTTGCAAATCATTCCGTGGAAGATTGTATCTGTAGTATCAGCGAACAAGGTGAACTTGGCATCTGCGAAAACTGTAAGTATTTCTGTCCGGATATGCCAGGTCATACTTTCCACTTTGAGGATATCAATTATAACCGTGAACGTGTGAAGTCAGACAGTTGGTTCCTCATGTTCATTGTGGAAACTGTACGCAAAGGAGTAGGAACACACGGCGACCTTCGCGGTGCCCTGATGCGCCTGCAGAACAGCTGCTCTGACTACCGAACTGCTATACTTAATTCATTATACAGAAGGGGGCATAATGATTATGGCACGACCCCGAAAAAATGATTCCAATGAACTTATCCGTTTGGTCGATGAATTCTTTTCTACTGAAGCCTGCGGCAATCCTTCAAAACTGAAGGGTTCACGCCTTGAAAGCTTTGCAGCACGTCATGGCTCCACAGCTAAATCTTATGATTTTCGCAGGGATCCAGCCGTAATGGCCCACATCAGCCAGTTGAAAAATAATACAGTAAACGGGAACCTTACCCGGCTCATCAATAGCAAATCATATAAGACACTTGACACCTCAGCCATCAAAAAAAAATATCATGACCCGGAAAAATTAATCAAGGCACTTTCAGAGTTGGATTCATATTGGAAGTCCATCTATGAATATTCCTGTAATACTGATTCCAGTTACCAAAAATGCAGCCATGAACTTATGTCCTGTAAGGAAGAATTAACCAAAAGAGAGTCCTGTATCACCGACCTAACATCAAGGAATAAAGATCTTGTCTCTGAAAATAACAGTCTCATCAAGGAAAACAGATACCTGAAATCAATGCTGCGAACCTATCTTTACCCTGCCTTGGCAAACAAGATTCTCCAGGAGGATCATGTTTCCAAGGATGATTCCGGATTTCTTGCCAAAGCTGCAGAGGCTGTTCTTATGGATGGACGTATTCCCAGATCGGTTTCTGAGTCAATAGCGCCTGATCGTTCCTTGTGCGCACATGAAGAAATGCTTTTAGAAAAAATGGAGAATCTTGTTGATGCTAAAACAAATGAACAGGAAACATATAATTGATTATCCTGCAATGATTGCCGAATGGGACTACGATAAAAACAGTCATATTGACCTAGACAGGCTAACGAGTCACAGTACTATAAAAGCATGGTGGAAATGCAGACTCGGCCACTCTTACCTCCAGCCCATATATGTCCATTTCCGTGGAAGCGGTTGCCCCTACTGCGGTCATGTCCGTATACTTAAAGGCTTCAACGACCTTGCTTCCCAATTTCCTGATCTTGCGAACCAAATGGACGAAGATAAAAACAATGGCATGACTCCAGATATGATAATGCCTCATTCCAGGAAAAAAATCTGGTGGAAATGCAGCCAAAACCACAGCTGGAAAGCCTGTGTTAATAGTCGTTCCAATGGCCAGGGCTGCCCATATTGTGCCGGGAAACGCATTCTTAAAGGATATAACGACTTAAAATCACAGTATCCCATGATTGCCTCAGAATGGGATGTCAAGAAAAACTCCATCAGTCCTGATATGGTTGCTTCATGCTCAAGCTTCAATGCTTGGTGGATCTGTCCTAATGGCCATCCTTATCAGATGCATGTTTATTATCGGACATCAAAGAGGCTTAATTGCCCAGTCTGTTCTGGGCGTCGCATAGTAACAGGAATAAATGACCTTTGTACTTTATCAGCCTCCCTTGTATCTGAATGGGATTTTGAAAAAAACGGCTCCCTCACCCCGGACAAGGTAACTACCTTTTCAAACAATAAAGTATGGTGGAAGTGCAGTAATGGGCACAGTTGGCGCACAGCCATATATAACCGTAGCAATGGTACCTCATGTCCATACTGTGGAAACAGAAAACTGCTTTCTGGCTATAATGATGTCAGAACAAAATTCCCATTTTTAGGCGATTACTGGGATTTCGAAATGAACTCCCCACTTAACCCATCAAACATCATGCCATCTTATAGCAGGAAGAAAATATCATGGAAATGTCCTTCAGGTCACAAGTGGAAATCTTCTCTGAGCACTTTCCTCATCCGGCCAGAATGCCCTTACTGTGACGGGCGAAAAAAGCCAGGCATAAGCGTATGTTTATCCGAGAATTATCCTCTTATCGCTTCTGAATGGGATTTTGAAAAGAACAGTGATTTTTCTCCCGAAACAGTGTCTGCCGGGAGCAGTCAATCTGTTTGGTGGAAATGCCCCAAAGGGCATTCCTACAAAAAGAGGATTTGCAGCCGTGTACACGGAAGCTCCTGTCCATATTGCAGTGGCAGATTTGTATCAGAAGGTATAAATGATCTGGCAACTCTCTCCCCCACAATTGCCTCCGAATGGGATTATGATAAAAACTTTCCTTTAAAACCCAATAAAATTAGCCGTGGCTCCAGTAAGAATATATGGTGGCGCTGTGAAAAAGGTCATTCATGGTCTAGCAAGGTAAGTGCTAGAACTAATGGTGAAGGTTGTCCTTTCTGCCACAAACTGGAACCATATTATTCTCATCTTATTTGACTTAAGCTATCCAGAGTGTGTGAAAGATTTTCTGTAAATTAGATTTCCTAAGATAATTAACGAGCTGGATGATGGTAAAATACCTTATTCAGCTCGTTTTGATATATACTATTTCATTGACTATGTCAAGATTTATGTTATAATTAGTTAATGTTATTTTTCTAAATAATTTAAACGCTGATGTAGTTTAATTGTTAGAACAGTGCTGGGCTAGCAATAATACCAAGGACAGATAATGATAAATGAATGCTACTAACAACAATATAATAATATATTTCAAAACAAACTAAATGAGTTCGAGGATAAAAAAATGTCTGTTGGTTTTGTAG
>CACYBJ010000266.1 GCA_902772565.1 uncultured Lachnospiraceae bacterium
CCATCGCCAAGCGGTAAGGCACAGCACTTTGACTGCTGTATTCGTTGGTTCGAATCCAACTGGTCCAGTCTGCCCCCGATTTATAATCGGGGGAGCCCGTCGGCTTTGAGACATCAAGAAAACTCCGTAAGGAGTTTTTTCGGATTTTTATAGTTTTTTGCGGATATGGTGGAATTGGCAGACACGCCAGATTTAGGTTCTGGTCCGAACAGGGTGCAGGTTCAAGTCCTGTTATCCGCACTGAAAATATCGCCCATTTTTGTTTTTTTTCGTTTTTTTTATCTTTAGGGCTGATTCGCCCCTTTTCTGTTATTTTTTACCCAATAATTAACAAAAAAACTGTGTCGGAATTGTTAAAAATTTACAACAGAAATATTGACGATAAAAATGCATTTGTATATAATGAACTAAATGCATCAGTGGGCGTATTATGCCCTTTGGTGACACTTTAGGAGGTATGGTATGAAAGACAAATCATGGAAAGCTGAAGAGAAGCTTGCCATCCGCATGCTGGTGCTCGAATTAGCCATGCTCATTGTCTTTGCATTCAAGTCATTGAACCCTGTTTCCATCATTACGACGGCACAGCTTTCAATGTACAAAATGCTGACAATGGTAACACCTTACGCCCTTAACGGTAAGTCCCTCACAGGCGTAAATGTTTGTGCGATGATTGCAATCGTTCTCATTCTGCTTTCAGTCATTGTCATTGCTGCAACCACAGTAATGATAATCACCAAAAAGATGAGAGGAGAGAGTTTTAGATTGGCGCTTGCGCTTGCGCTCATTCTTCAGGTCCTCGCACTCATCTTCAACGTAGCGGAAAAGAATTCTGCATCATCCAAGGGTCTCTCAAACGTTGCCCTCGGTACAGGATTCACCGTATTCGTTGTTTTTATTCTTATACTTGCTTTTGTGACTATAAAGCAGTTCATGCTCGAACTTGAGGCACTTCGTGAAGTTGCTGTTGAGTTCTTTGGCGAGCTTCATCACCTTTGGTATGTAATCGTAGGTTGCGTTTCAGTGGGCATCATGTTCATTCTTGCGCTTCTTCCTTTTACAAACATGCTGAAGTTCTCCGACAAGCAGGGCGTGGGTAACTTTATCAGCACAATTACCGGCGGCTTTGTTAATTCCGTTATCGGACTTACAAAGGCTCAGTTCGGAGCATCTCAGTACAACCTGTTCAACCTGAACGGACTTCATGTATATGAGCAGTGGAAGTTTGAATTTGCATACTACACAGCACTTGTTCTTACAATTGCAGTTATAGTTGCACTTGCGGGCTTCGCGCTTGGCTTCGTAAACAGAAAGTTCGGCGGAATCATCGCATTCTGCGGCTCTGTAGTTGCAGTGATTTCAGGTGTGGCTTTCAAGGTTGCAGCAACAGCACTTTCCTATCACACAAAGGATTATTACAGACAGAAGTTCAATGTTGATCTTACTCTTAAGAGCGCAGCTCCGGTAGGATTCATTCTTTTCCTTCTTTTTGTAATGCTTTTCTGTGCTCTTGCACTTGCACTTCCGACATTCAAATCAATCGGTAAGTTCTTTGAGAACCATTACGGTACAGCTGTAGATGACAAGATGTACGATTCCAAGAACCTTACACCTTCCTT
Organism: uncultured Lachnospiraceae bacterium; assembly: GCA_902772565.1. Classification (GTDB taxonomy): domain Bacteria; phylum Bacillota; class Clostridia; order Lachnospirales; family Lachnospiraceae; genus UBA3775. The sequence goes on from CACYBJ010000266.1 coordinate 1,620, forward strand.
TATCTTTGGTGTAATTCTTTCCGGACTTCTTTTTGCAACAGCTTACATTCCTGCACTCAATCCTCTTAAGGTTTCGGGTTATCAGGCAGAAGAAAGCCTTATTACCACACTTGGCAACAAGTCCAAGTTCCTTGAAATCTTTAAGGTCGGTGTTGAAAACCAGTACTTCAAGCAGTCCGCAGTAGAGATGCTTTTCTACAGCGGTTGGTTCATCATTATCGGTGCTGCACTTGTGGCAGTAGGATGCATTTTAAGACTTCTTGCAGGTAACGGCTTCGTTACAAAGATGGTACATGCGGTAGGTATCGTATACACAGGTATTGCTACATTTATGTACCTCAGCAATTTCAATACTCTTGCAAGCTTCAAGGAATACAACCAGCTTCTTTCAGACGAAACAAAGTCAATGGCTGTTGAGTATTCCACCGCAGCATACAGAGGCATCTTCAAGATGGGCATCGGCGTCGGAATGATCGTATTCATCGTCCTTGTTTCTCTTATCATGCTTAACTTCGGTATCAGCTTCAGAGGAAACCTTACTATCGGTACAGCAAGAATCGCTGCTGCATTTGCCGCAATCGGTCTTTTCGTACCTCAGCTCAACCCGGGCCGTATCGTAGACGGTATCAACAAGAATGCCGGTCTTTGGACAGCCATCAAGGGATTCGAGCAGTTTATACAGCCTGTTAACCAGAAGACATTCGAAAACTCCTATGTTGATTCCGGTGTGCTCTACGCAGACTATGCATTCTCAGTAATTGCATTTATCGCAGTGGTTGCTATCATCGTTGGTTTCTGTATGAGTTTCGGTGAACTCAAGTTCAAGAAGCTTTCAGCCAAGATCATGGCTTGGGGCTCAATTGTAGGCCTTATCTCTGTTGTAGGTATCGCTTGGATCAGAAGCGTTGCCGAAGAGTTCGTAACATTTAACAAGATTGTACCGCTCAGACCGTTCGGTATTTTCTTCTATATCATGGTATTTGCCATGACACTTGTTTTCTCACTTGCTGCAGCAATCAGACTTCCTGCAGTTACAGAGAAAGACAAGTATGAGATTAAGTCGGAATACAAGCTGTTCCTTATGGCTCTGCCATTCATCGCACTTGTAATCGTCTTCTCATACCTTCCTCTTTGGGGATGGAGATATTCATTCTATGAATACACAGTAGGTCAGGACTTAAGCTTTAAGCACTGGGTAGGAGGTCACTACTTCAAACTCCTTCTCGGCAGAGCGTTCTACCGTAAAGAAATGCTCCGAGTACTCAGAAATACACTTGTTATGTCAGGTCTCGGACTTTCAACTCAGTTCCTTCCTGTTGTTTTCGCTATCTTCATTTCGGAAATCAGAGCAGGATGGTTCAGAAAGATCGTTCAGACTTTCACAACAGTTCCTAA
>CACYBJ010000267.1 GCA_902772565.1 uncultured Lachnospiraceae bacterium
CATGGTTGCACCTGCATTGGCAAATGCGTTATGGATGTAGCTGTCTTCGTAGGCTGTATAAGGATACATGAAAGTTGATACTTCAAGACATCCTGTTGCATTTCCGATAACCGCCTTGTCTTCTTCGTGAAGAGCACGGAGTACCTGTCTTGCTGCAATTGTGCCGCCGCAGCCTGCACACATTCTGTGACCCGGAGCAAGACGGTCCGGTTTATTCATTACTTCTTTGAAATTGTAAGCCATCTTTATTTCTCCTCGTTTGCATCTCTAAGTCCGACATAGCGGAAATTCTCTACGGTCTTATTGTTGTCGACCACGTCAATTAACTCCTCATAGATACTTTTAGCTGTATCGACGGTATAATCACGTCCGCCGAGTCCGTAAACATAGGAGACAGTTTTGATTCTTACATCGTTTCTGTAAAGAGCTGCGCAGATTTCGCTGGCCATAGGTCCGCCCTGAGTTGAGAAGGAAATGGAACGGTCCATAAGAGCCGCACCCTTCACATTCTTAAGGGCTGCTGCTATTTCATCTGCCGGGAAAGGTCTGAAAACTCTGAGTTTGATCATACCGACCTTGATACCCTGCTCGCGAAGTTCATCAACCGCATCCTTGGTTGTACCTGCTGCAGAACCCATGATAACCATGGCATATTCCGCATCTTCCATTCTGTACTCTTCGAAGAAGCCGTACTTTCTTCCGGAAATTGCTTCGAACTCTCTTGCCACATCAAGGATTACCTGCTTGGCATTTTCCATAGCCTGTTCCTGAGCCTTGTGGGATTCCATGTAGTAGTTGGATACCGCATAAGGACCGACGGACATTGGCATATCCTTGTTAAGAAGGAAGTTGTCAGGCTCGAATTCACCTACAAAGTTCTTAACTACTGCATCATCGAGAAGTTCGATGTTTGCAAGAGCGTGGCTTGTAATGAAACCGTCCTGGCAGATCATTATCGGAAGCATAACATCCTTGTGCTCGGAAATTCTGTAGGCCATTACGAAATTGTCGTAGGCTTCCTGGTTGTTCTCTGAATAAATCTGAAGCCAGCCTGCATCTCTCGCGCCCATGGAATCGGAATGATCGGCATTGATATTGATAGGACCTGTTAAGGCTCTGTTTACCACTGCCATTGCAAGAGGAAGTCTGTCACAGGCTGCAACATAAAGCACTTCCCACATGTAAGCAAGTCCGCAGGAAGATGTAGCGGTAAGTGCTCTTGCACCTGCGGCGCTGGCACCCATGGTTGCACTCATGGATGAATGCTCACTCTCTACGGGAATGAATTCCGTATCCATCTTGCCGTTTGCAATGTAATTTGCAACAAGCTGAGGGATTTCTGTAGACGGTGTAATAGGGAATGCTGCCATTACATCCGGATTGATCTGTTTTATAGCGTAGGCAACTGCCTCGTTACCTGATAATCTTTCTTTGATTGCCATTTCTGCCTCCTATCTCATCTCGATTGCACCGAAAGGACATGCTTTGGCGCATATGCCGCAGCCCTTACAGTGGTCGTAGTCAAACTCAAGTCTCTTTCCGTCTTTAACCGGGATGGATGAATCCGGGCAGACAGGTGCACAAAGAAGGCACTGTTTGCATTTGTCGAAATCAATATAAGGAGTAATGGTTCTCCACTCTCCTGTCATAACTGCAACGGATGTTGCTGCGCCATATACATGGTTGCCCATGGTAAGATCCTGCCATGGCGACTGTTCTGTGATCTTTGAAATATCTGTAGGTGTTGTATTTGCCATTTTTCTACCTTTCTGTAGTGCACACCTCATGCAAAATCGGCTTCGCCGATGAGGTGTGCGGGTAGCGTTTTCTTCGAAAACACTACATTTCATGTGCCATTATTGCGTCATATGCCATCTCAAGTGCCTTCATGTTGCCGTCGATAACCTCAGGTTTCTTGGCGAACTTGGCCTTGTAGGAATCCCTCATCTGAACGAGGAATGTTTCTCTGTCCATTACTTTTGTTACCGCAACCACCGCTGCAAGCATAGGTGAGTTGGGGAAGTATTTGCCGAGAGCTTCTTCGGAAATCTTTCTGGCATCGAGAGTATAAATCTTTCCCGAATAACCTTTGAGTTCCTTTGCAACTTCGTCCTTGGATCTTGTGGTATTTACAATGATTGCGCCCTTGGGATTAAGTCCTGCGGTCACATCGATTGACTCAAGAAGGGTCTCATCAACAACCACAACAAAGTCGGGATCGTAGATATTGGAATGAACCCTCAGCTCATGATCGCTGATTCTGTCGTAAGCGGTAATGGGAGCGCCCATTCGCTCGGGACCGTACTCCGGGAAGCCCTGTACGTGCTTTCCGTTTTTGAAACAAACATCCGCCAGCAGAAGCGCTGCGGTTTTGGCACCCTGGCCTCCTCGGCCGTGCCATCTGATTTCCAGTGTGTTTTTCATTTCTCTCCTCTTTTCTGAAGTTTATGTCAAATTAACTGTTTACCAATGTCATATCCCTTACCGGGACCGATACTAGATTACTTTATATTCATACTCCACATTAAGCTGGCCCAGTATGGTTTCCGCTCTTCTGTGGCAGCTTAGAATTATCTTTTGACCGGGGTGTTCGCCCAGAGATTTTAAGGTTCCCGCCAGACGTTCGTCATCATAATATACAAAGGCGTCGTCGAAAACAATAGGCATGCCGTTTTTGCCGGTAAGAATATCGCCGGATGCCATCCTTAATGCCAGTTTCATCTGTTCGCCGGCGCCGCGGCTCAGTCTTGTAACCGGCACATACTTGTCCAGCCTGTCAACCTTGCCGTTCATGGCCTCATCGGTTACGAAAGACGTGTAGGTTCTGCTGGAGAAGTTGGCAGCGTACTCGCTGGCACGCTGGTTAAGGACTTTTCCGAGGCTCACATGATTCTTGCCGATAAGATCCTCAAGGGTCTTGATGGCAAGTTCCACTGCTTCTATTTCCTTGGATTTCTTGGCAGCTTCCTCTTCGCACATTCTGAGCTGTTCCCTGTGGGAAAGAAGGCTGTTTTCGTTCTCCTCTCCGGCTTCTATCTGAAGACGAAGTTTCATCATCTTCTCGGAAAGGCCTCCTATCTGCTCTTTAATGGCAGATACGGCACTCAGGCGCTTTTCTTTTTCTTCCACAAGTCCCTGCTCCTGGAGGGCTATTTCATCTGCCTTAAGAACATCCATCGGTCCGAACTTTGAAAAGAAACCCACAAGTTCTTCCTTACGCTCCGAAAGATCGTTTTCCATCTTCGTAAGCTCATCGGAAAGGGACTGTTCCTTTTCCACTATTTCGTTTCTGAGACCGTCGCTCTTAAGAGCGTCCTCGTAACGACTCACAAGTTCGTCCTCGGAAGAATGCATCATCTTAAACTTGCTTCGTTCTTCTTTTATGTCGGAAAGCTCGGCCTTTAAGCTGTCTATCTGCTCCTTGGCCCTCTTTCTGTTTTTTCCCAGGTTCATCATGTACCAGACGTAACCTGCCGCAGCCAAAAGTCCCGGTATCCAAAGAAGAACCGGTACCAGCACGCTCTTTTGTTTTCCGGAAAGTATAATGTAAAAAATTATACCCAGGACTATGAGCACTATGGCTGCTATCAGTAAACTCATGGCTCTGTATTTGCCGTTTCGGTAATCAGATGTCATGCGGTTTTCTTTTTTCTCTATGTCACGCTCGGCTTTCAGAATCTTTTCATCGGACTCTTTTTTGAACTTTCTTACGGCATTCAGCTCGTTCTTAACAACGTCCAGCTTAATGAGGTTCTCATCCAGCTCTTCACGCTTGAGAATGGTTTTCTCCAGCTGTTCCGAAAGTTCCTTGTTCTTTTCCACATCCTTGGTATAGGATTTGAATCTTTCTTTGTGAGTGTAATAATCCTGTTCCACCTGTTCGAATTCCGATGGCGTATTCACCTTTTCAAGTTCGGAATTTAAGCGGTCGATTTCTTCAAGTCCCTCAAGCTCGTCGGATGCCAGCCTGTCAAGATTTCTCTCGTTCTTTTCTTCCTCACGGATGCTGGTCTTGATATCCTTTATCTTCTGTTCCGCGCTTTCGGAAAGAAGTTCTCTTCGCTGCTCTTCAAGAAGGGAAAGAGCGTACTCTCCGTCGGCTTCGTCGTCGTTTTGCTTTCTGTGCTCATCCGTCAGATGCTTCTTAAGCGACTGGGAAATATTGGCGGATACGGTAACCGCTCCGTCACAGTTAAAGTAACTGTTCAGATACTCCGTAAAGCTGATGCCGCGCATCTCCTCGAAGGCTTTCTCACCGTCAAATATTTCCTTGGACTCCGTCAGATTGCGAAGCACCACCCGGGAAGGCTGAAGGAAGTTTCGGGTGAGGCGGTACATGACACCGTCATGCTCGAAATCCATGCTTCCGCCGAAATGGTCTTTGTTATCCCAGGGAAGGAACTTCTGATACATGTCATCTTCGCCTTCTTCCCCCGGTCTCTTCTTTTCGATGCCGTAAAACATGGCAAGAAGAAACATGGCAACGGTAGTCTTTCCGGACTCGTTACCGCCTTCGATAACCGTCAGACCGTCGGAAAATTCAATTGTCTTGTCGGAGAACTTACCGAAGCCCTCCATGTAAATCTTTTTTACAATCATTTCTTTTCCGGTTTACTTTCCGCCGGCTTTAAGCAGTGCCTCCACTCCGTAATACAGCGCTCTGTTCTTTACGGATTCGGGAGCATCGCTGTCCTTTATGGCATTAATGTAAGCTCCTATCAGGTTGGCCGAATTCTCGGTCATAAGCTCGTCGTAGTTATAGTCAAGCACCGTACCGTCGATTACATCAGTAATAACGCCGATGCTCATTATTGCCTGTTTATCCAGAGTAAATTCAGGGTCCCTAAGGCCGTCCACAAATACTCTGTAAAGGTTTTCCGGTCCTCTTGAAAGGATTTCCGAAGTAACCAGTTCCTTGATGGCAGAGTTGGTATCATCTGCCGAAATCCTTATGTGAAGGTCCACATAGGATCTTCTTGCAACAGGGATAAGGCTGGTCTGAAGAGAATACTTTTCGCCGCTTTGTACAAGCTCTCCCAGAATAAATCCGTGGTCTCCCGTTTCTTCTCTGTTAAGTGGCTCGGGACTTCCCGAGAAAACCACTCTGTCCGTTACCTTACGGGCCTGATGCTCTCCGCCGAGAGCCACATATTCAAATCCCGCACGGTCAAGTTTATCAAAGTCCGTACCGGAAAGATTCATGGTATGGCAAAGAAGAATGTGTGCTCCCGCTGATTTCTTTGGCACGGGGTCTATTCTTGAAACCGGATCGGTGTCGTTGGAATCCGGAGAGATTCCGTATACCGTAACGCCGCATCCGTAGAAGTATACTTCGCTCAGTTCCCCTGTGGAAAACATGGTAACATTACCGTTCCACTTGAAGTTTCTGTAGTGGGAACGGGGACTCATGTAATCGTTGGCGCCGGCCACCATCACCACTTTGGTCTTCTTGAGTTTTTCAAAAGACTCGTTGACAGTCTTAAGATCTTTGACACCCGGCTGCTTGTTAAACAAATCTCCCGAAATGAGCAGCAGGTCGATCTCACGGTTGTTGCACTCGTCGATAATCCTGTCGAAGGTCTTCCATATTTCATTTTTTCTGGCTGCTGCCCAGGGCCTTCCCTTTTCGGGTTCTATCCCCAGATGCAGATCCGATATATGTATGAATTTCATACAGCCTCCTGACCATGCTGCCTCTGTACATTACCCGGGACGCGCCCGGTTAAAATTATGGTTTTATAAACTGAACCGAATATCCCGGCATGAAAAGTGCTCCGCCCTCAAGGGAAACTTCATTCCCGGTAAGTACATCAACGCCCTTTCCGGCACCGGTATCAAAATGAGCAACGTATTCGTTCTCATCCATGTTTACCGCAACTAACACTCTCTCACCGTCGCATCTTCTTTCGATAACGCACTGTTTGTTTGTGAGCACCGGCGCGCCAAAGTCACCGTAGCAAAGGGCTTTTTCCGAGCGGTGTGCTGCGGCATATGCCGAAATCCTGTCCGTAAGCTCGTTCCACTCAGGCTTTTCAAAGTGAGGACGAAGCGCAGGGTCACCCTGGGACTTCTCGGCTTTTGTGCCCCACTCGCTGCCGTAGTAAAGGCAGGGGATTCCGGGCATTCCGAAAAGAAGGCCGTAGATGAGCGGCAGATGCTTTTCGTTGGTAAGTATGCTTGCAACTCTGGTCACATCATGGTTATCCACGAAGGCCAGCAGATGCTTGCCTTTATATAACGTCCACTGTTCAGGTCCGAACTGTCTCTTAAGAGAGTGGACTATTTCAAACATATTGTAGCTGTTAAAACTGGAATAAAGACCCTTGTAACACTCGTAGTTGGTGCAGGAATGGAGCATTCCGTCATTAACAAACTGATTGTAATCGCCGTGAAGAAGTTCTCCGATAAGAGCAAATTCAGGCTTTATGTTATTGGCCAGATCTCTGAGTCTGTGAAGGAAATCCCTGTCGAGACAGTAGGCCACGTCAAGCCGCAGTCCGTCTATGTCAAACTCGGATACCCAG
>CACYBJ010000268.1 GCA_902772565.1 uncultured Lachnospiraceae bacterium
CTGAGGATTCCAAACTGATCCGTCTGGTATTCGACGGACTTTCCGCCAGCAGACCTTTCATTGCGGAACTGGTAGAAAAGCACGGAGTAAAAGTTAATATCCTTAGCGCCAATACAAAGAGTGTGGGTGGCATCGGATACGGACAGATGGTGCTTGAGCTGCCGAAGGACAGTAAGGACCGGAAAACGGCGATTAAGTATTTTGCCGATAACGGCCTGAGTGTATCGGAGGTGGAAAAAGCATGAGTGATTACATAATAGAGACAATACAGAACGGTGTTCTGGAAACTCTGCAGATGACATTTTTCGCATCTGCCCTGGCTTACGTAATAGGTCTTCCCATAGGAATACTGTTATACACAACATCCAAAGGAAGGATTCTTCAGAACAGACCGGTGAATTTCATTCTGGGAATCATAGTTAACATCTGCCGGTCACTTCCGTTTTTGATCCTTCTGGTACTCCTGATACCTTTCACAAGACTGGTAACGGGAACATCCATAGGAACCACGGCGTCGGTTGTACCGCTTACGGTTGGTGCAATCCCCATAGTAGCAAGAATGGTGGAATCTTCACTTAGCGAAGTGCAGCCCGGAATCATCGAGGCGGCTGCATCCATGGGCGCAAGCCCTGCATATATAATTTTCCACTTTATCTTACCGGAGGCAACTCCGTCCCTCCTTTTGGGAGCGGCAATTAACATAGCAACGGTACTCGGTTACTCTGCAATGGCAGGCGTAATCGGAGGCGGCGGCCTCGGTGCCATCGCACTTCAGTACGGTTACTACAGATACGAAAAAGAAGTTCTCTGGACCACGGTTTCGATACTCGTGATCATGGTAATGATAGTCCAGGAGGGCGGCGGTCTTTTGGCAAGAAAGACCAGAAAATAGTGATTAGTCCCGAAGGCATATCCGGAATGCGTGAGGGTTTGATCTATATAAAAAAGGGTATAAAAAACAATAATAAAGAGTTTTAAAGGAGAGTAAAAAATGAAAAAGCAGTTTAAGAAAATCGTAGCAGCAGTACTTGCACTTTCACTTGCAGCATCCATTACAGCATGCGGTTCAAAGAGTGGAAAGGCATCAACAACAAAAGACGGCAAGACTATCATCAAGGTAGGAGCAAACATCACACCTCATTCAGAGATTCTTGAGAAGGCTAAGCCTATCCTTGAGGAAAAGGGTATCGTTCTTGAAATCGTAAAGCTTGAAGATTCTATTACTCCTAATATCGGTGTAACAGACGGCAGCTTAGATGCCAACTACTTCCAGCATGTACCTTACCTTGAGCAGTACAACGAAGAAAACGGAACAGACCTTGTTTCCATCGGCGCTATTCACTATGAGCCATTCGGCATTTACGCAGGCCAGACAAAGGATCTTGACAAGCTTCCTGACGGCGCAGTAGTAGCAGTTCCTAACAACGTAACAAACGAAGCAAGAGCTCTTCTTCTCCTTGCACAGGAAGGAATCATCACACTTAAGGATGATGCCGGAATCGAAGCAACTGTAGAAGATATCACAGAGAATCCTAAGAACATCGAGTTCAAGGAACTTGCTCCCGAGCAGCTTGTTGCAGCTCTTCCTGATGTAGACGTAGCAGTTATCAACGGTAACTATGCAATTGAAGGCGGCCTTCATGTAAGCGAAGCTCTCGCAGTAGAGGCAAATGACGGCCTTGCAGCCAAGACCTACGGAAACATCATCGCAACATCACCCAAGAATGCAAAGAACGAAGCACTTCTTACACTTGTTGAAGTACTTCAGAGCGAAGAAATCAGCAAGTATATCGAAGAGACATATGACGGCGCAGTAGTACCGTTAAACCAGTAATATGAGGAATGATGACGCTGCAGGCGCGTCATCATTCGGGAAGTACGCCTGCGGCATGGTACGTTTGTTTGAAAACAAGTTTTCAAACCCTTTGATGACGCTGCAGGCGCGTCATCATTCGGGCACCACGCCTGCGGCATGGTACGTGAAATGATAGGTTTTGAATACTATAATCCCGCAAAGATTGTATTTGGGGAAGAAAGCGAAAAGAAACTTAAGGATCTTCTTAAGGGATACAGCGTAAAGTCGCTGCTTCTTGTTTACAGCGGAGACTTCATTAAAACCCTGGGTATTTATCAGGTCATCGAAGACGCAGTAAAGGAGCTGGGTATCGCATTTGCCGAAAACGGAAATGTAGTTCCCAATCCGTCAATCGACCTTGTAAGAGAACTGGTAAAGCAGGGTAAGGAAAACAAAGTGGATTTCGTTCTTGCGGTAGGCGGCGGAAGCTCCATTGATACCGCAAAGGCAGTGGCCCTCGGAATTCCTTACGAAGGCGATGTATGGGATTTCTTTGAAAAGGGCGTGTCCCCTGCGGAAGTACTTCCCATCGGCGTAATTGCCACCACCGCATCCAGCGGTTCGGAGACATCCAATGCAGCCATTCTTTCAAGCGGCGAATGGAAGCTGGGCTTTGAAGATGACCGCATCATTCCGAAGTTTTCGATTATGAATCCAAAGTATACTGTAGGTCTTCCGGCCTACCAGACCTATGTTGGAATCGCAGATGTGCTTTCACATCTTCTTGAGAGATATTTCTCCGACACCAGGTATTCGGACACTACAGACTACCTTATCGAAGGCGCTGTAAGAGCGCTACTTGTAAATGCCGACAAACTGCTTGCCGATCCTAAGGATTTAAATGCCAGAGGAGAAGTTCAGTGGCTTGCAAGCGTTGCTCACGGCGGATTCCTGGATGCAGGAAGAAGCGCAGACTGGGGCTC
>CACYBJ010000269.1 GCA_902772565.1 uncultured Lachnospiraceae bacterium
ATGCGCTATGTGCTTTTCGATCCTGCGGTAATTAACGATAACGGTACCATAAGACTTTATTACGGTACGCAGTATTGCTTCGAAGAGCTGGATGATTTTACTCCCGACTCCGACTATGTACGCATTGAGGCTGAAATGTTCGGAAGAACTCCGGAAGAGATCTTAAGCTATCCGGACAGCATTATGGGACCTGTAACTGTCGAATTAAAAGATGACATGCTGACGGTGGCCGGAGAGGCCCGTCATGTGATTCCCTATAAAGTGAAAGGTACAGCATTTGACGGGCATGGCTTTTTCGAGGCTTCGTCCATAAGGAAGGTGGGAGACAAGTATTATTTTATTTATTCCTCCCAGTGCAACCACGAGCTTTGCTATGCCATAAGCGACTATCCTGACAGGGACTTTGTTTTCGGCGGAACCATAGTTTCAAACGGAGACATAGGCTTTAACGGAAGAAGTGATAAGGACCGTCTTAACATGACAGGTACCACCCACGGAAGCATAGAATATATTAACGGACAGTGGTATGTGTTCTATCACAGACTGACGCATCAGACGGATTACAGCAGGCAGGCATGTGCCGAAAAGATAACAATTCTTCCTGACGGATCCATTCCTCAGGTTGAGATTACAAGCTGCGGACTGAATAACGGACCGCTCGTTGCGGAGGGTGCTTACCCCGCCGGCATATGCTGCAATCTGACCAACGGAAGCATGCCCCATGGTTCAAATTCCTCTTTTAAGGAGCATTTTCCGCATGTGAACCACAGACCGGTAAGGCCTGTGAACAGCAAGGAAAATAACGGGACTACCGTTGTAGAAAATGCGCGTGACGAAGTGTATTTGTCCGGCGGATACAAAAAAGACGGTATGGAAAGATACGTAGCTCAGATAGGTGACGGTACACTTATCGGCTATAAGTTTTTTGATTTTAAAGGAGTTAAAAAGATAGGTTTAACCGCAGCTCTTTCCGAAGCGGGAGAGGGTGAGTTTTTGGTCAGACTTGCTCCCGAAGGAGAGCCGGTGGGAAGAATTAAGATCAGTTCCACAGGAGAACCCGTAGGAACGATAACCGTAAGTTCCTCCGGAGAGAAAGAATGCTGGGACAAATACGAATGCGATGTGGATATCCCCGACGGAGTGCATCCGCTGTATTTCACATGGAAGGGTAATGTAGAAGCGGAATTATTGGAATTTGAGATAATAAAATAACCGCCCAAACGGCGGTTATTTTCATTTCCGACCTACTCCTCCGAAATGGACCTGGCCACATTGTTAAGTAGTTCCATTTTCATTTCGTAGAATTCCGGTGACATGTCTATGTAATGGATGTGAGGATTTTCAAAACGCTGTTCCTCGCTCCATATTTCATTTTTTAACTGTTCCTGAACATACTTCTTTATTTCGCCGATGGGCTTGGGTTCATAAACAAGTTTTCCGTTAAGGAAAATCGGAACCTGAAGTTCTTTACCGGTACAGTCCTTAAAGTAGCGGACCTTCCAGTACATTTTGGGATCCACGTAACGGTAGGGCTTTGAAAAGTCCGGAGTTTCGTCCTTCTTTGTAATAAGGTCGGCAACTGCTTTGCCGGTGATGTCATATACTCTGTATACGGACTTGAGCCCCGGGTTTGTAATCTTTTCAACGTTTTCCGAAACCTTGATCCTGGGTACGAAAGTACCGTTTTCATCCACGGCGCAGATCTTATAAACCGCACCGAAAACAGGGTCGGATTTTGCGGTGATAAGTCTTTCGCCTACGCCGAAACTGTCTATGGCTCCGCCTTCCTTAAGGATGGAGGATATGGTCATTTCATCAAGGGAGTTTGATACTATGATCTTGCAGTCATAAAGACCGGCATTGTCAAGCATCTTGCGTACTTCCTTGGAAAGATAGGCAAGGTCTCCGGAGTCGATTCTCACGCCCTTAAGTCTTTTTCCGAGAGGTGCCAGCACTTCGTTAGCGCATCTCACGGCATTTGGTACGCCTGAGTTTAAAACATCGTAGGTGTCGATGAGAAGCACGGTGGAATCCGGATAGGTTTCCGCATATTTTTTAAATGCGGTAAATTCATCACTGTAGAACATGATCCAGCTGTGAGCCATGGTGCCGCTCACGGGAATGTCGAACAGCTGTCCCGCAAGTACTGTGGCTGTACCTGATGCTCCGCCGATATAGGCGGCTCTGGCGCCGTAAACCGCAGCGTCCATGTTGTGAGCACGTCTTGCTCCGAAGTCGGAAACCGCGCGACCGTCGGCAGCCTTAACAATCCTTCTTGTTTTCGTTGCCACAAGAGACTGATGATTTACCTGAAGAAGGAGAGCGGTCTCTATGAGCTGCGCATCAAGGAGAGGTGCCACAACGGTTATAATGGGCTCATTTGGATACATGATGGTTCCTTCCGGAAAGGCGTAGATGTCTCCCGAGAATTTGAATTCTTTAAGGAAGGCAAGGAAGTCTTCGCCAAAGAGATTAAGGCTCCTTAGATAATCAATATCCTCAGTGTCGAAATGAAGGTTTTCTATGTATTCGATAATCTGCTCCAGTCCCGCAAAAATGGCAAAACCACCCTGGTCGGGGTTCCTGCGGTAGAAAACATCAAAAGCCACACGCTGTGAATTGTCTTTGTCAGTAAAGTAACCGTTGGCCATGGTGAGTTCGTAAAGATCCATAACCATGGTAAGATTTCTCTTATCAAACTGTTTCATGTTCACCTCCGGATTATTTGTAAACCCCGGCAGATGCATCTGCCGAATCATTATGTTTATTCTATCACATATATACGGCAGATGCACCTCATCTTCTCTGTTCCGCTTCCTATAAAAGTCCGAAATTATTGCCCGGATATAATTCCTGTGTTATATTCTTGAGGTGTAAAAGGATGAAGGGAAAAATCCCAATATAGAATATTCTACATTGGTAGTCCTTTGGATTTGCTGTGTTTGAGAGGAGATTGTTTTGAAGGAAAACAAGAGCAAAAAAATAAATGCCGGTACCCGTGGAAAGGGAAAAAGCGCATCTGCCGCGGAAACCGTAAAGAAAGAGAAGTCAGTAGGAATAAAGAGTTCCAAACAAAAAAGTAAGAACATGAAAACAAAAGAGGGACTTAGAAAAGAAGGACCCGACGGCAAGATTTCATGGAAAGCAGGAAACATGCTTTATCCTCTTCCTTCCGTAATGGTGAGCTGCAAAAGGGATGGAGAGAACCCCAATATTATTACCATAGCCTGGGCCGGTACCGTATGCTCGGATCCTGCCATGGTTTCAATCTCCGTTCGACCCACAAGGCATTCCTATAATATTATTAAAGAGTCCGGAGAGTTTGTAATCAATCTTGTGAATACTGAACTTGCTGAAGACTGCGACTGGTGCGGAGTAAGATCCGGTCGTGACTTCGACAAGTTTGCCGAAAGAAAGCTCACCCCTTATGTTTCCGAATACATGAAAACTCCTGCCATAAAGGAAAGTCCGGTAAAC
>CACYBJ010000270.1 GCA_902772565.1 uncultured Lachnospiraceae bacterium
ACTTCACGAGTTACATTCTCATGATTCAAAATATGTATATGCAAATTAATCCTACCAGCTATGATCGTGCAGTTGTCCCCTGGTTTCGAGATCCAGATAACGGTTCTGTCTAAGTGCTTCATACAGAACAACAGCAACAGAGTTTGAAAGATTCAGACTTCGCTGACCAGGAGCCATCGGTATCCGAATGCAGGTTTTCTCATTGTTCATGAGGATTTCTTCCGGAATACCGGCGCTCTCTTTTCCGAAAAGAATATAATCGCCATCTTGAAACGCTACCGAATCATGTGTTCGCTTTGCCTTCGTCGTTGCCATCCAGAGATTGGCTTTTTTACGGATAACACCATCGGCGCAGATGGGCTTCAGTTCATGTTCTTCTGCGTTCAATGCCGCATTCGTTTTTGAAAGCTGCTCACAAATAAGATCGTCGGAGCAGACATTGTTTCCCACGCCATATACATCACCAAAAATCGAAACATTCTCTCGGTTTCGCTCTACGAAATCCCGCCAACTGTCATAAACCGTAACATCCAGATCGTTCCAATAATCCATTCCTGCACGTTTCAGATATTTATCATTCAAAAGAAACCCAAGTGGTTCAATAAGATGCAGGCGACTTCCGGTTACAAGGCAGGTCCTTCCGATATTTCCTGTATTCGCCGGAATCTCCGGCTCAAGTAATACAATGTTTAACATGTTCTTATCTTACATCCCTAGCCCCGCGTTTACACGCGGCTGTTTTTTCAGTTCTTACTGTTCTGCGGTGTCTTATCATGAGAATCTTACCATAAAAAAAGGAAACCTACAATTCAATCACGTATGCGCATTTTAATACATTATTGTAATACAAAAATGCTTATACTACGAGGGATATTTCTTATATATTGAATTTTCGCATATTTTATTTTATGTTTGATTTCTTGCTTTTTTCATGTTATCGTTGTGCTCACAAATACTACTTTATCCTCATAATCTTACACGGAGATCATCATGAACACTTTAATCACCTACCCGTCATCATATTCATTTTGGATGAATCATAATCCTCCCATGCGGCGGAAAGAGTTGGACATTAAGCAGGATGTTGTTTTATCTGTCGATGCAAGTTCAGATTATTATGCAGATCTTGCATCAAATCTCCATTTATTTGCACCGATTCATCTTATGACTTCGAAAAGCAATGAGAGAAAAAAGAGAAAAACTGTCCGTTGTCATGTCATGTCAAAAAACCTGCGGACAGCGAGTGCTGTCCAAGTATCGCCTTTTGTATGGGTCACCAGCCCAGAGTTGACATATCTTCTCGCAGCAAGTGATCTTTCTTTCCCGAAACTGGTCATGGTTGCAATTAACCTCTGCGGAACCTTTTATTATGAAAACGGAATTCAGAAATATCGAAAACCCATTGTGACCGTGCAGCAACTTAACCGGTTTCTTGAGACCGTTTCTAATGTAAAAGGTCTACGCAACGCAAAAGCTGCACTTCGCTATGTGTCGGAAGGCTCTAATTCCCCAATTGAAACGAGGATGGCTGCAATTAGCATGCTCCCTTTGAATCGAGGCGGCTGTACATTGCTGCCTGCGAAACGAAACAATTTTGTTCAACTATCGGATGAGGGTCGTGCCATTTTGCATCGAAACTCGCTCTGCTGCGATATGGTATGGCCAGAGCAAAAGGTGATTGTCGAATACGACAGTAAAGAATACCATATGAACGAAGATCAGTTTACTTATGATAAGAATCGCATATCTGCACTAAATCTATCCGGCTATCGGGTAATAAGTGCCACCAATGCAATTCTGAAAAGTCCTGAATCGATTGAATCATTTTTCAGCTTGGTACAAAAATCTTTGGGAATGACGATTCGTCCGGAACGCTTTGCAAAATACAAGGATCTGCGCCGCAAAACGATCAAGGAAATTTTTTATGATCGCGAAGTCTGGCAATTGTGGATTCCGCCGGATATAGAATAGAACATTGTTATTTGACTGAGAAAACAAGCTTAGCTTGACAGAATTTCAACTTGTGAATTAGCAGACCGCGCACAGGTTGATTTTTTGTCAGAAATACAGGCTTAGCTTGACAGAATTTCAACTTGTGAATAAGCAGACCGCACACAGGTTGATTTTTTGTCAGGAAAGCCCGCGCCATTATCGAGTAGGGCATTGAGGACCTTCTCGATTATGTTCGTGATCACTCCACTCGTTGTGCTCTTTGTTCTTTCGACCGGCAAATGTCTGCTCGTTGGGACACGGCAGGCGCTTTCCATTTTTTTGCTACAAAAAGCCTGTCCGAAAACGATTGTTCTCAGACAGGCCTCTTTATTCTTATTTGGATACTTTATCTGATTGGAAAGGCGCACCGATTCATAAAAACACTGAAGCAGAAGAATCCTTCCTACAGACTCACGCCAATCCGGAGGATCATTGAAGCAGAAGAATCCTTCCTACAGACTCACGCTGATCCAGAGGATCATCGAAGCAGAAGATTCCTTCCTGCAGTCCCGACCTGACCCGGTTCGATGCTTCCGGCGGGATTGCACAAAACGGTCTGCTTACTTTTCC
>CACYBJ010000271.1 GCA_902772565.1 uncultured Lachnospiraceae bacterium
GAGAGAGAGGGATTCGAACCCTCGCGCCCTTGCGGACAAACGGTTTTCAAGACCGCCTCGTTATGACCACTTCGATATCTCTCCAAACGTGCTTTATTAAATTATCACAAAGGCCTATTTGTGTCAAGCATTTTATGATAACTTTTTTGCATTTTTTTCGGTTGTTTTTCCATGGATTTTTGCGCAGGATTTTGTGCATTTTAAAACTTCACCATCACGACCTTTTTAAAGCCTGCGATACCGGGCAAAAAACATTATCGGGCAGTATTCCCTGAGTTACTCTCCCATTATGGAAGCAGCGCCGATGCCACCACCAGATCATCTCTGGTTGTTATCTTTATATTGGATGAGCCCGTGTCGCAAAGATATACCTTTGCATCGGTATACTTCTCTGCCACCATGGCATCATCCGTCACGGAATTATCTCCCGCATCTGCCAGTTTTAAGTAGGCTTCTTTAATAAGTAAAAAGTCAAAGACCTGAGGTGTCTGGACCTGCCACAGTTTCTTTCTGTCGGGAGTATCCGTAACAACGCAGTCTTCTCCTATTACCTTTATGGTATCCTTTGCGGGACAGGCGGCAATAACCGCCTTCTTTTCCTGCACTTCATTATAGAGTTTTTCTATCATTCCGGGAGTGATAAGAGGTCTTGCTCCGTCATGTATAAATACGTAGGAAGTATCTTCGGCAGATGCGCACAGCCCGTTGTAAACGGAATTGTATCTTTCCGCGCCGCCGCTTACTATCTTTCTTACCTTATTAAAGGAATACTTTTCTATTACCTCTTTATATAGGAAGTCTTTATCTTCCTCTCCTGCCACTAAAATAATATCGTCCACCAGGCTGTCTTCGAAGGCTTTAAGGGCATAATATATCACAGGGCGTCCGTTAAGCGGCAGATACTGCTTCGGCACGTCCGTCATCATGCGCTTTCCCTTACCTGCGGAAAGAACTATAGCTGTGGTTTTTATAATAGCATTACTCATCTTCTACCATGTCATTAAAACTATATCCGTGAACTTCCATATATTATTTGCGTTCACCGATTTTTAAATTCGGTATGGCATTAAGATCCAGACCGTCCCTTACACCGCGTATATATTCATAATAGGCGGCGCATCCGATCATTACGGCATTATCCGTACAGAGTATGGGCTCGGGGTAATAAAGCTTTATACCCTCTTTATCACAGAATTCCTGCGCCTTGTATCTTAAGGCAGAATTGCATGCCACGCCGCCGGAAATAACCACCTGTTTAAAGCCGTACTCTTTTGCTGCTGCCACGGTTCTGGCTGCGAGTACGTCAACCACTGCTTCCTGGAAGGAGGCGGCCACATCTGCCTTATTTACTTCTCGGCCTGCCATCTGCTCCTGATTAAGGTAATTCAGTACCGCCGACTTCACTCCGCTGAAGGAAAAGTCGTAAGGGCAGTCTTCTATATGAGCTCTCGGGAAAGCTATGGCATTGCAGTTACCTTCCCTGGCCAGTTTGTCGATTTTAGGACCGCCGGGGTAACCGAGACCTATGGCTCTGGCTACTTTGTCGAAGGCTTCTCCTGCCGCATCGTCATGAGTACGTCCGATTATCTCAAACTCGCCGTAGTCTTTTACTATTACTATGTGGCTGTGTCCGCCGGATACAATAAGGCTCATAAAAGGCGGTTCAAGATCCGGATGTGACACATAGTTAGCTGCCACATGTCCTTCAATATGATGAACGCCGATAAGGGGTTTACCGGTGGCATATGCAATGGACTTGGCTGCAGAAAGACCTACCAAAAGCGAACCCACAAGTCCGGGACCGTAGGTTACGGCTATGGCAGTAATGTCATCATAGGTCATTCCGGCCTGCTTTAAAGCTTCATTTATAACAG
Source organism: uncultured Lachnospiraceae bacterium (assembly GCA_902772565.1). GTDB lineage: Bacteria > Bacillota > Clostridia > Lachnospirales > Lachnospiraceae > UBA3775. The sequence continues at coordinate 1,875 of CACYBJ010000271.1, forward strand.
GGCAGATCTTCTCCACGTGTTTTCTGGATGCGATTTCAGGCACCACTCCGCCGTACATGGTATGAAGGGGCACCTGGGATGAAATAATATTGCTGAGCACGGTACGGCCGTTTACAACAACGGCTGCCGCTGTTTCATCGCATGAAGTTTCGATTGCCAGTATGTTTACAGGTTTCAAAATACTACCTCGGTTCAGTATCTTTAATACACTCCCGAAAACCCATCGGAAGCGTTTTTCTAATCTTCTTCAAATCTAAGTGTTTTCTTAAATCCGTCTTTGGGTATAACCGTATTGGGGAAGATGCTCTTTGCTGTCTGAGCATATTCTTTGGGGCGTACAAGAGACGGCGAAAAGTGGGTAAGCCACATTTCTTCTACACCGGCATTCTTTGCAATGGTTGCCGCTTCCGCATAGGTCATGTGTCTGTGAGCCCTGGCTTTTTCTTCACTGCCCGGCTCGCCGTACATTCCTTCGCAAATAAAGAGGTCGCTGCCTGCCGCATTTTCCGCAATGGACTTTGTAGGTCTTGTGTCTGTACAGTAGGTCAGCTTAATGCCCTTTCTTTCGGGTCCGAGGATCATGTCCGGTGTAAATACCCTTCCGTCCTCTTCCACGATTATGCCCTTCTGAAGTCTGCTCCAGGCTTTCATGGGCACGTCGTTTTCAGCGGCCTTTTCGGGCATAAATCTGCCGGCACGTTTTATGATCTGGCTGTAACCGTAGCATTCTATTCCGTGATTCAGTTTAAAAGGCTTCAAATAATAACCAAAGAGTTCAATTGACTCGTCGGTGTTTTCTATTTCAACAAATTTAAGTTCAAAAGGAAGTTCCGGCGCAATAATGCGAAGAGCCTTAACAACTCTTTCAATACCCTTGGGTCCCACAATGGTAACAGGTTCGACCCTGTCGGCGTTACCCATGGAAAGAAGCATGCCGGTAATACCGCTGATGTGATCGCCGTGGAAATGCGTAATTGCAATCACGTCAATATCATGGCATGAAAGACCCGCAAGTCTTAAGGCTACCTGAGTTCCCTCACCGCAGTCTATAAGAAGCGCACTTCCGTTAAATTTTGTGTAGCAGGCTGTGAGCCATCTGCCGGGCAGAGGCATCATACCGCCTGTTCCAAGAAGGCATATATCAAGCATCAGTTTTCCTCTTTTAATTCAATCTTCATAAGAAGCGCATCTTCATCGGGGTTGTGATAAAAACCTCTGCGCTTTCCGGCTGTGAAAAAGCCGGCATGTTTATAGGAACGGATTGCGGGATCGTTACTTTCCCTTACCTCGAGATAAATACTCTCGGATCCGGCCTTTTTTTCTTCCTTCACCAAAAGCTCCGCAAGTCTGTTTCCGAGACCCATACCTCTGTACTCTTTTGATACGGCAAATCGAAGGAGTTCCGCTTCACCGGCAGCAACTCTTATTATGGCATATGCGCAGGCTTTACCCAAAAGTTCCGCTACGTAGAAGTGATAGAACTTTCCGGCAAGGGCGTCATAGACCGCCTCCTCGCTCCAGGCGTCGGAAAAGCTGGCCGTTTCAATTTTCATAATTGCAGGTGCATCGCCGGCAGATGCCAGCCTCACCTTCATATCAGAAGTTGTCATTGGTCTCTCTTTCGGGGACTTCTTCGCCCCTTTCCATTTTTTCTCTTTCCGCCTGGGACATTCTGTAGTAATCCGGCACAAATTCCGTGGCTGATACCACCTCTCCTCTTTCTATCATGGAGAGAGCGCATCTGCCAAGGCTTGAGCCTCTCTGAAGCAGAAGCTGCGGCGGTGCAACAACAAATTTAACGGTCATGGCTTCGGATATCTTGCCAAGGTTTACGGACACGCCGTCTCCAAGAAAGATTACGGAGCATCCTTTAGACTTTGCACATGCATTTACTTCGGCAATTATTTCTTCGGCAGATACGGCGCACTGATCCTTGATCACAGTAAGCCCCTTGCCGTGAGCGTCCTCTTCGAACATGTAAATGCCGGTATATACCTGACCGCGTCTTGCGTCCATCATAGGGCAGATAAGAGTATTTACCGTACCCTCAAAATTATAGGCCATGGCTTCAAGACTCTTAACCGCAACTATAGGCACATTAAGTGCAAGGGCAAGACCTTTGGCGGTGGATGCACAGATTCTCAGTCCCGTAAAGGATCCCGGACCGGAGCACACAGCCACATAGTCCAGTTCCGCCGGCTCAGTCTCCACCATTTTCATGGTCTCGTCTATCATGGGCAGCAGAGTCTGCGAATGTGTTTTTTTATAATTAACAAAATAGTCGGCAAGCACTGCGGATTCCGTGAGCACGCTTATTCCGGCAGATGTGCCGGAGCCGTCTATGGCCAGTAATTTCATACTACTGCCTCCAATGTGATACGTCTGTAATCAAAGCCCTTTTCAAGGTCCTTTTCAATAGTTACTTTATAAAAGCTTTCCGGCAACATGTCATTTATGTTTTCCGCCCATTCGATAAGGCATATGCCGCCGTAATTTAAGTATTCGTCAAAACCTATTTCATACATTTCTTCGCTGTCTTCGATACGATAGGCATCAAAATGAAAAAGAGGGATTCTGCCCTCTTTATATTCCTGCACTATCGTAAAAGTAGGCGAAACCACCGGCTCGGTAATCCCCAGTCCTTTGGCAAGACCTTTGGCAAATACCGTCTTTCCGACGCCAAGGTCTCCGGAAAGGGTGATAACTGTTCCGGGCTTGATTTTCTCTCCCATCATGCGTCCGAATTCAAAGGTGTCTTTCGGGCAGAAGGAATCAATTACTGTTTTGTCGTCCATAAAGAAATACTATTCCTCTTTGTTGTTCTCTTCGCTTTCTGGCATGCGGTGAACCGCAGTCTCGATGGAGAGAGTCAAAAACTCGCTTTTGTGAGCCGCAAGCTGCTCAAGAAGGTAATCATAGTCCGCATCCTCAATCTGGTCCTTCGGAAAGATGATGGCAGACACCGCGGTGGTAAAAACATAAAGTCTGGAACCACTCTTTACATATTTAAAGAGATGTCCCCACTTAAGTTCCAGTTCCTCTCCCGCCTGGGATATGATTATCCCCTCTTCGTTTATAACATAGTGGGTGGCCAGCTGAAAACGTTCGGCTGAACCGGCCTGCAGTTTTGATCTGAGAAACAGCTGCATGGGCGCGAACACAAGGAAGATAAATACCACAAAGATTATAATCGCCTTGGCGCTGCCTTCCATGGAATCCCATTTGATTACGGAAAAAACAACCGCCGTAGTGATAAATACCAGAAATACTATTCCCCTGAGGCCGAAATACTGCTGTCTTAACATGAAAGCGAACATGTCTTTCGTTTTCATGCGTATGTCAAATTCGTGTTTTTCCATTATCTGCAAAGCTTTCTGCTGATGTCCCAAAGATTGTCATCAAGATCTTTCTTCATGGCAAGTGCTTCTTCAATATCGATGTCGCAATACTGACCGTCTTTCCATGCAATGATTCTGTTCTTTTTGCCTTCGGTAAGAACTCTGATTGCCATTGCTCCCATGGCAGATGCCATAACTCGGTCGCGGCAGGTTGGACTTCCGCCTCTCTGCATGTAGCCGATGATGGTAGCTCTGGTTTCAAGGCCTGTTGCAGCCTCGATACGTTTTGCCATACCGTTGGAGTCGCCGATACCTTCGGCATTTATAATAAGATGAAGTTTCTTTCCGAGTTTCTTCTTCTCAATGATGCTGTCGATGATTCTCTGCTCATCATAATCATAACGCTCGGTTACAAGAATTTCCTCGGCACCGGTTGCAATACCTGCCCAAAGAGCAATGTGTCCGGCCTTTCTTCCCATAACTTCGATGATGGAACATCTCTCATGAGAAGCAGATGTATCTCTTACTTTATCGATAGCTTCCATAGCTGTGTTAAGGGCTGTGTCGAAACCGATGGTGTAGTCGGTGCATGCAATATCAAGGTCAATGGTTCCCGGAATACCGATAACATTGATTCCCTGATGCGCAAGGGAAAGGGCACCTCTGTAGGAACCGTCTCCGCCGATAACAACCAAAGCATCGATGGAATGCTTCTTAAGGATGTATGCTGCTTTCTCCTGTCCTTCCGGTCTCATCATTTCAGGGCATCTTGCAGTATAAAGAATCGTGCCACCCTTCTGAATAATATCGGAAACGCTTCTGGCGCTCATGTCGAAAATATCTTCATCAAGAAGACCTGAGTAACCTCTTCTGATTCCCTTTACCTGATAGCCTGCGGAAATACCCGAACGAACGATTGCTCTTACAGCTGCATTCATACCCGGGGCATCGCCGCCGCTGGTAAGTACGCCGATAGTCATTGTTCCGCTTTTCTTATTCTTTAAGTATGCCATGTTACCCTCCAAATGGTTTTGACCTTTGGCCAAAAGCCTGACCGGGCGGTTGTAACGCCCTTTATTGTCTGATTCTTAATCCTAGTGACGTCTTCTGTAGCCCTTCGGATTAATATCGTTATCCCACAGTCTTTTCAGGCTGTCGGACATTACTTTAATATTGTCGCTTCCGTAGATTTCCGAAAGTTTCTTTACAAAATCACCTGTTGCTGTAATGCGTTTTCCCTTGATAGGCTTCATCTGCTTTTCTTTTTTCGCATATACGGTTACGTCGGTGGTACCTCTTTCGCACTCTTCCAAAAGCCCGCTCAATTTTAATTCATCCGCCTTGATACTGTCAATATCATCATACTGTATATATAGTGTTTTGTGGATATCATCCATGAGCATAAGGTTGGTGCAGATAAGAGATGTGTTTCTTCCTTCTCTTGTCTGAGTTCTTCCCAGCACAAAGATTTTACTGCCTTCTTCAAGCTGATCTCTGAAACGCAGATATATCTTCGGGAACATTACTATTTCCATGTCCCCTGTCAGATCCTCTATGGTAACTATGGCCATCTGGTCATTGGTCTTGGTAAGCTGCTTCTTAATACCCGTAACCATTCCGCCTACAATAACCATTTCGTCATTTCCGACTGTGTCAGGATCGTTTTCCACGGATTCGCCGGCAGATGCCGCATCTGCCTCTTCCTCGTCTTCGGATGCTGCGGCAAATGCCACGGCATGCTTTGTGGTCTGACGCTCGAGTTCGTCGGCATATTCATCCAGCGGATGACCCGAAACATAGTAGCCCATGGCCTCTTTTTCAAAGGCCAGAAGTTCCTCGGCCGTAAACTCGCCTATGTCAGGATAGGCGATGGCTGCGGACTCACCTGCATCTGCCTCTTCCATGAAATCAAAGAAGGAAAGCTGACCGGAAACGTTTTTCTTTCGTTCGGCAACGGCATCGTCCACAATGCCGGAGTACATTATCATGAGCTGCTTTCTGCTGCCGGGAATGGAATCGAATGCGCCGGCCTTAATAAGACCTTCTATTGCTCTCTTGTTTACCACTCCCACCATTCTGACGCAGAAATCTTTGATATCCTTAAACGGACCGAGGTTCTCCCTGTCAGCTACGATTTCATCAATGATGCTGCGGCCCAGTCCCTTGATGGCGGAAAGACCGTAGTATACTTTGTTGCCGTCAACGTAGAAATCGGCGCGGCAAAGATTTATGTCCGGCGGATTAAGTGTAATCCCCAGTTTCTTAAGCTCGCGGATGTACCTTACAACCTTACCCGTACTGTCCATTACGGAAGAAATCAGGCAGGCCATGTACTCTGCCGGGTAATGGCACTTAAGGTAGGCTGTCTGGTAGGAAACCAGCGCGTAGCAGGCAGCATGGGATTTGTTAAATGCATAGGATGCGAAATCCAGCATCTCATCATAAATCTTGGATGCCACAGCTTCGGAAATACCGCGGCTTACGCAGCCCGGAATACCCTTCTCGGCATCACCGTAGATAAAGCTGTTCTTGCCTGCTTCCATCTCGTCGGCATGTTTCTTGGACATGGCACGGCGAAGCACATCGCTCTGACCGAAGGAATAGCCGGCCAGGTCGCGAACTATCTGCATTACCTGTTCCTGATATACTATACAGCCGTAGGTGGGCTCAAGTATGGGTTCAAGTTCAGGACAGTCGTATTCAATTGAGTCTTTGTTGTTCTTGCCCTTAAGGTACTTTGGTATAAAGTCCATGGGACCCGGACGGTAAAGCGAAATACCCGCAATAAGGTCTTCAAGACTTTCGGGGCGAAGCTGCTTCATGAAGCTTGTCATACCGCCGCCTTCAATCTGAAAGATACCTTCGGTTTTTCCCTCGCCTATCATCTTGTAGACCTCGGCGTCATCTATTGGGATGTTTCTGATGTCGAAGTCGGGATTTTTCTGTCTGATTATTCTTTCCGCATCCCTTATGATGGTAAGGTTACGAAGACCCAGAAAGTCCATTTTAAGAAGCCCCAGACGTTCAACGGTATTCTTTTCAAATTCTGTGGTTATGTTACCTTCGGCACTTCTCTGAAGAGGCACATAGTCATCTACGGGA
>CACYBJ010000272.1 GCA_902772565.1 uncultured Lachnospiraceae bacterium
ACAGGAATTTGTCTGCTGAAGCAGACCCGAATCCGGCGCGCAAGACTCGCGAGCGAGTCTTGACAAGTGGGAATAACGGGGACACACATAATCCCGCAGGCAAATATTACCTTGAAACATATATTTGTAAATGGTAAAATATTAATGCTTGTTTTTAAAACTAAACAAAGGAGATATAAATAAAATGTCCAATGTAAAATTTGATTATTCAAATGCATTAAAGTTTATGTCCGAGTCTGAAGTAGAACTCATCAAGAAGTCTACACTTGCAGCCAAGGACACACTTGTATCAAAGAGCGGAGCCGGCAACGATTTCCTCGGATGGATCGACCTTCCTGTCGACTATGACAAGGAAGAGTTCGCAAGAATCAAAAAGGCAGCTGCCAAGATTCAGAGCGATTCCGACGTGCTTCTTGTAATCGGTATCGGCGGTTCATACCTCGGAGCAAGAGCTGCCATCGAATTCCTTCGTCACAGCTTCTACAACAATGCTACCAAGGAAACAAGAAAGACTCCTGAAATCTACTATGTTGGAAATTCCATCAGCACAACATACATTGCCGATCTTATTAATGTAATCGGTGACAGAGATTTCTCCATCAATATGATTTCCAAGTCAGGTACTACCACAGAGCCTGCAATCGCATTCAGAGTATTTAAGAAAATCCTTATCGACAAGTACGGCAAGGAAGAGGCAAACAAGAGAATCTATGCTACAACAGACAAGGCAAAGGGTGCTCTTAAGACAGTTGCCAATGCAGAAGGCTATGAGTCCTTCGTGGTTCCGGACAATGTAGGCGGACGTTTCTCCGTACTTACAGCAGTAGGTCTTCTTCCTATCGCAGTTTCCGGCGCTGACATCGACAAGCTCATGGAAGGTGCCGCAAGCATGCGTGAAGCCTGCCTTAACAACGAGTTTGAAAACAACGATGCACTTCTTTATGCAGCAGTAAGAAACATCCTTCACACAAAGGGTAAGTCAGTTGAAGTACTTGCCAACTATGAGCCTGCTCTTCATTTCACAGCAGAGTGGTGGAAGCAGCTTTACGGCGAGTCCGAAGGTAAGGATCAGAAGGGTATCTTCCCTGCATCCGTTGATCTTACAACAGACCTTCATTCCATGGGTCAGTTCATCCAGGACGGCGCAAGAATCATGTTCGAAACAGTTCTTGAACTTGAGAAGTCTGCAGATGAAATCGTTCTCGAGAAAGAAGATGTGGATCTTGACGGTATGAACTACCTTGCAGGCAAGACAGTTGACTTCGTTAACAAGTCAGCCATGAAGGGAACCATTCTTGCTCACATCGACGGCGGTGTTCCGAACCTTCTTATCAAGGTTCCTGAGAAGAACGAGTTCACACTTGGACAGCTTTTCTACTTCTTCGAGTTTGCATGCGGTGTTTCCGGTTACATGCTCGGAGTTAATCCTTTCAATCAGCCGGGTGTTGAATCCTACAAGAAGAACATGTTTGCTCTTCTCGGCAAGCCGGGTTATGAAGACATGAGAGAAGGTCTTCTTAAGAGACTTCAGTAAAAAAGTTTACGGCGGCGCGACTATGTGCCGCCGTTTTAAAAACAGTTTCCGAAAGGAGGCAGTTATGTCAATTAAAGGCAAATTAATAAAAGGTGCCATCGGAGCTACTGCCGTATGGGCAGGAGCGGGCTACGGAGTCGTAAACTATGTGTTCTCAAAGATGTTTGCACACTGGACTCCGGAAAAGTATACCTGCCGTATAAGGTACAATGAAGTCGAAAAGGACTATCCGAGAAAGAGCATGTATTTTTATTCAGGCTCCAACAGACTTCAGGCCTATGTTTACGGTGAAAACAATACCAAGGGACTCATTGTTTTCTCCCACGGTATTTTCGCATGTCACGAGGACTATCTCGGTACTGTTATCGAGTTTGTTGACCGTGGCTGGCGCGTGTTTGCATTCGACAACACGGGAACAGGCGAAAGCGAAGGAAAGGACAGTGTGGGACTTGTTCAGGGAGCTCTGGATCTTCATGCCGCTCTTTGCTTTGTAGAATCCAATCCCGAATTTGCCGGAATGAAGAAATTCCTTCTCGGACATTCACAGGGCGGATACTCAGTATGCGCCGTTCTTAACTTTGATCATAAGATTGACGGCGTTGTGTCGCTAGCCGGTTTCACAACTCCGATTGATGTTTCCATCGAAATGGGACATTCAATGTACGGAAAGGCAATCGATGCCGCAATTCCAATGATGAAACTGGAACTCAGTAAACGTTTCGGTATATATTCCAATCTCTCTGCGGTAGAGGGCATAAACCGCTATAAAGGCCCTGTACTGATCATGCATGGTGATGCAGATACATACGTTCGTTACGACGGTGTGGGTCTTATCAATCATCAGCAGGAGATTAAGAATCCTGACGCTGTATTTTCAGCCGTAAAGGGTGAAACCTGCACACATGTGGGTCTTTTCTACTCACCTGAATCCTGGAAGTACCAGGAAGCCGTAGAACTGAAACTTTCCGCTCTTCGTGGAATCTACAACGTTAAGGAAAACAGGGACATCCCTGAAAATGAACTTCAGAAGCTTTTTGCGGAAGTTGACAAAAAGGTCGCGAACATACCAAATAAACCAATGTATGATGAAATAAACGAATTCCTTCTCGGTCTTTTGTAAAAGAACGGGAAGTCAAAGTATTCCGGGAAAAAAGGAAGGGTTTTTCCAAGGAGGCTTTAAAGCTCCCACGGGGGCTTTAGCCGATGCCTGTGCAGGCCGGGCATCGGTTGGACTTGCCTGCGACAAGGTATAAAAATGAGTATTAGCAGCAAAATTCTTACACTGGTTAAGTACGGAAAAGAACATGGTTTATTTGCCGAGTGCGACGAAACATTTGTAATCAACAGAATACTTCACACACTGCAGCTTGATGAGTTTGATGAGACAGCAGAGGCCGAGGATCTGGAACTCGAGGATGTACTTGCAGCTCTTCTTGACGATGCGGTGGAGCGCGGAATCATTTCCGACGATGTTGTGAGCCGCGATCTTTTTGATACGGAAATCATGACTCAGATGATGCCCAGACCTTCGGAAGTAATTGCAAATTTCAAAGAGAAGTATGCATCTTCCCCCAAGGAAGCTACCGACTATTACTACGATCTTTCAAGAGCAAGTGATTATATCAGAACTTACAGAGTAAAGAAGGATCTTAAATGGGTTGTTCCCACGGAATTCGGTGATCTTGACATCACAATCAATCTTTCCAAACCCGAGAAGGACCCCAAGGCTATAGCTGCAGCCCTTAAGGCTAAGCAGTCCAGCTATCCGAAGTGCCTTCTCTGCAAAGAGAATGAAGGTTATGCCGGACGCGGAAATCATCCCGGACGCGGCAACCACAGAATCATTCCTCTTGTGCTTAACAACGAAGACTTCTTTATCCAGTACTCACCATACGTTTATTACAATGAGCACTGCATAGTTTTCAATTCAAAGCACACACCGATGAAAATCGATCATGATGCATTTGCCAAGCTTCTTGATTTCGTGGATCTTTTCCCGCACTACTTCATCGGTTCCAATGCCGACCTTCCGATTGTAGGCGGCTCCATCCTTACTCACGATCATTTCCAGGGCGGAAACTACGAATTCCCTATGGCCAAGGCTCCCGTTCTTAAGGAAATCGAGTTTAAGGGCTTTGAGGACATTAAAGCAGGCATCGTTAAGTGGCCAATGTCATGCATCAGGCTTAACGGTCCGGACAAGAAGAGAATAAACGAACTGGCAGATGTGATTCTTGCTCAGTGGAGAAGATACACCGACGAAGAGGCATTCATTTTTGCCGCCACCGAAGATGTACCTCACAATACCATTACTCCTATAGCAAGAAGACGCGGCGAGAATTTCGAACTCGATCTTGTGCTCAGAAACAATATCACAACAGATGAGCATCCTATGGGTGTATATCATCCGCATGCAGAGCATCACCATATCAAGAGGGAAAACATCGGTCTCATCGAAGTAATGGGACTTGCTATTCTTCCTTCAAGACTTAAGAATGAAATTGCGCTTCTTGCAGAGTATCTTAAGTCCGGAAAAGATGTTTCCGAGAATGAAACCATCGAAAAGCATGCTGACTGGGTAAGAAGCCTTTCAGCCAAGTACGGTGATTTCATCATGCTTCCCAATGAGGAAGTGGTCAGAATACTTGAAAAGGAAATCGGCCTCGTATTCTGCGACATCCTGTGCCAGGCCGGTGTATTCAAGCAGGATGAAAAGGGTATTTCTTTCTTCGAAAGATTTATCGAATCAGTAAACACTTCACTGTAATCGCTGTCTGGGCCCACAGGTCTTGCAACGGTTGTGTCAAGTTTTCTATGAAAACTTGACATGTAGCGTCAGCCCATCGCCGAAGGCGATTTTGCATGGGGTGACGTTCCAACGCAGGGGAGTACACCTATGAAACCATATTCCCGGCCGGCCCAGTCGGTCGGGAATATTTTATAAAAAGTTACTTATGGATGTAACAGGGGGACAATATGGCATCAGACAACAGCGGAAGAAAAAGTGCACCGTTTGTGATTTCCTACGACGCACCGGTGACATTAAGCTTTGCAATTATATCACTCATAGTGGTTCTTATCAGTATGGGAACAGGCGGAAGATTTGTTGATAAATTTTTCTGCTCCTACTTTACGAGATTTTCAGATCCCTTGATGTACCTTCGCATGTTTACTCATGTAATAGGACATTCGGGCTGGTCCCATTATATGTCAAACATGCTGCTTTTCCTTATCCTCGGACCTATTCTCGAGAACAAGTACGGCAGCAGAAATCTTCTGGAAATGATAGCCATCACGGCCTTTGTGACCAGTCTTATCTACATGGTATTCTTCCGTGGCGCCGGTCTTTGCGGAGCCAGCGGAATCGTTTTCATGTTTATTATTCTTGCAAGTACCGTAAACTTTAAAAAGCAGGTTATTCCTCTTAGTTTCCTTCTTGTATTTGTTCTTTATATCGGCGGCGAAATCGTAACTGCGGTAACCGTCCGTGACAACATAGCCCAGCTTGCTCATGTTATCGGCGGCGTATGCGGCGCAGCCTTCGGTGCGTTTTATGCCAAGGGCAAATAACGCCTTAAGTTAATTTTAGGGAACTCTGGTATTCTGTCTATTAACACCAAGAGTGTAACTTTATATGGTGATGCTGCAGGCGCGTCATCATATGGGCACCACGCCTGCGATAGGGTGAAGACATGAGAATACTGCTTGCAGAAGACGAAAAAGAATTATCGAGAGCCTTAACTGCGGTTCTCACAAAGAATAATTATACGGTAGATGCGGTCTACAACGGCGAAGATGCCTTGGACTATGCCAAAGAAACAGAGTATGACGGCATAATCATGGACATAATGATGCCTGTTATGGACGGTATCGAATCTCTTAAGAAGATGAGAGCAGCGGGAGTAAATACCCCTGTGATTCTTCTTACCGCCAAGGGCGAAGTGGATGACAGAATCACCGGACTCGATGCCGGTGCCGACGATTACCTGCCGAAGCCTTTTGTCGTTGCGGAACTTTTGGCCAGACTTCGCGCCATTACCAGAAGACAGGGAGAGGTAATCTCCGAAAAGTATACCTTCGGTGATGTTTCTCTTGATGTGGCCGGTTCCGAACTCTCAAACGGAGAAAAGTCCGTGCGACTTACTCACAAAGAATATCAGTTAATGGAAATCATGATGAAATCTCCCGCCACCCTTTTATCTACGGAGAAACTCCTTGATAAGGTCTGGGGCTATGACAACGATGTGGAAATAAACGTTGTCTGGGTTACCATTTCATCTCTCAGAAAGAAACTGGCATCCCTTAGCGATACGGTTACCATAAACGCCGTAAGAGGCATCGGTTATACCCTTAAAGAAAAATAACGGAGGCAACTATGCTTAAACAGCTGCGAATAAGATTTGTGGCCATTGCGATGCTTAGTATGCTTGTTATTACAACTCTTGTGGTGGGTACCATTAATGTGGTTAGCTACATTAACGAAAAGAGACTCATAAACAACACCATCGAGTTTATAGCATTAAACGGCGGAGCTTTAAGGCGCGGCCCCAGGCTTCAGGAAAACGGAGAATCCTACGGAAATCGTCCCGACAACAATTCCAACGGTAATTCCGGAAAAAATGAACCGCCTGTGGAACCTGCATCAGACGGCGACGATCGCAACAATTCCGAAAACAATAATTCAGGGAACAACAATGCCGGCAGCAACAATTCCGAAAACAATAATTGGGGAAATAACAAGAACGGTTCCGGCACAGGTGAAGTTGTTCCTGAATTCGATGAAAAATACAACCGCATGGCGGAAAAAATAGACATGGGTAAGGAAACCCAGTATACCACCAGATTCTTTGCTGCCTACTTTACATCCGACGGTGAGCTTCGAAGAGTAAATGTGGACAGCATTGCCGCATTTACCGAAGACGAAGCAAAGGAACTTTCGCAGTCGATATTCAGTACGGAGAATCTCGGCGAGGTATACAGAGACGGTTCGTATTTTTATACCATAAGATCCTACAACAACGGTTATCTCCTCATTTACATGGACTGTTCGGAATCCTTAAAGACCGCTCACAGACTGTTATGGATTTCTCTCGTTGTAGCATTTATCAGCCTTCTTCTGGAATTCATAATAATAACTCTGCTTTCCAAGAGAGTGGTTAAGCCGGTGGTGGAAAACGTTGAAAGACAGAAGCGGTTTATTACAGATGCCAGCCACGAACTTAAAACTCCTCTTACCATAATATCTGCCAACACGGAAGTGCTTGAAATGATGAACGGC
>CACYBJ010000273.1 GCA_902772565.1 uncultured Lachnospiraceae bacterium
GTGCAAAGCATCAGAGAGCTTTAACTGTTGCAGTTAAGAGAGCTCGTCACGTAGCACTTCTGCCTTACACAACAGATTAATAAAAAACGGACCGGTCTTTTTGACCGGTCTTTTTTTGTGCGATAAGCGAATGCCCTCGGCAGCAAGCGAGCTTGCTGGGCGAGTGCATCATTTTATTATTGAGCACCGTGGCGCACTCTGATGTGTGAATGTCCCGAATACGTCCTCTCATAAAATTGACACCGGCGATATGACACATTATAATAAATGACATGAAAAGATCTAAGTTTAAAATCTATTTTGCGGTTCCTTTTGTGAGTCTGGCAGTAATTCTTCTGGCAGATATTATTGTTATGCGGTTAAAGGACAGCAGCGCTTCCGTACCGGTGCTTTACGGAGCACTGGCCATAGCACTTATCATCCTTTCCGCAGGCACTTTTCTTTATGTAAGATACTTCCGCCGAAACCTTGTGGAGTACGGAGTCGGATTTAATCTTGCCCAGAAGGAAATCCTTTCCATTCTTCAGGTGCCTTATGCGGTTCTGGATTCCGATACCACCATACTCTGGTCCAACTATGAGATGCAGGACATCCTTGACGAGCACGGAAAGGGCGCAAAGAAACTTAACGAGCTTTTCCCGAACATTACAAAGACGGTTCTTCCTACGGTTGAAACCGACGTGGTTTTTCACTCAACCATAGACGGACATTACTATAAGATCATACTTAGTGCCATAGATGTTCCTGCATTTGACAGGAATCTGGAAAAGGTTGCGGAGCAGAACTCCAGCATGATAGCAGCCTACATGTATGATGAGACCGAAATCGAGAATTTGAAAGTTGAAAACTTCAACATGCAGATGATCATCGGCCTCCTTTACATCGACAACTACGATGAAGTTCTGGAAGTTGTGGATGAAGTTAAGAGATCGCTTCTTACTGCCCTTGTGGACAGAAAACTCAACAGGTATATGCAGTCCATGAATGCGGTCTTCAAGAAACTTGAGAATGACAAGTACCTCTTCATTTTCCAGAAGAAGTATCTTGCTGACATAAAGAAAACCGGTCGTGAACTTCTTGCGGACATTAAGAAAGTAAGTACCGGTAATACCGAAGTGGGAATCACCATATCCATGGGTCTCGGTATTACGAGTCATGACTATGCCAAGAGCTACGAATATGCCAGAGCGGCAATCGATCTTGCCCTTGGCCGTGGCGGTGACCAGATTGTAATCAAAGAAGGCGATGACATTACCTACATCGGTGGAAACAGTGCTTCCATAGAAAAGAGCACCAGAGTAACTGCCAGAGTTAAGGCACATGCCATGCGTGAACTTATTGAAGCCCACGATGATATTTTCATTATGGGTCATTCCATCAGCGATACGGATGCGGTGGGTTCTGCCATCGGTATTTACCGAATTGCATCAAGTCTCGGCAAGAATGTTCACATTGTTCTGAACGAAACCAATGCCGGTATTGCTCCTATCGTAAATGCATTTAATGCCAGCTCCGAGTATCCCGACGACATGTTCATCGGAAACATTAAGGCTCAGGAAATGGCAAGACCTGACGCTCTTCTTATTGTGGTTGATGTAAACAGACCTGTAAGAACGGAGTGTCCGGAACTCTTTGACCTTATTCAGACGGTTATCGTTCTCGATCACCACAGAGTAACAGGCGATTCCATTAAGCATTCGGTCCTTTCCTATATTGAGCCCTATGCTTCATCTGCCAGTGAAATGGTTGCTGAAATCCTTCAGTACATGGGAGACGATGTAAGACTTCGCCCCATCGAGGCCGAAGCTTTATACACGGGTATTGTTGTAGATACCAACAATTTCATAACCAAATCGGGCGTTCGTACCTTTGAAGCAGCAGCCTTTCTTCGCAAGAACGGCGTAGACATAACAAGGGTAAGAAAGGCCTTCAGATCCGACATGAACGAGTATGTCACAAAGGCGCGTGCGGTGTCATCCACAGAAATGTACATGGGCGGATTCGCATTTGCCGAATGCAAGCCCGAAGCGGTTGAGACACCTACAGTGCTTGGTGCGCAGATTGCCAACGACCTTCTTAATATAAAGGGTATCAAGGCATCCTTCGTGTTCACCGATTACAATGGCAAGGTGTACATCAGCGCCCGCTCCATAGACGAAGTAAACGTTCAGATCATTATGGAAAAACTGGGTGGCGGCGGACATCTGAATATTGCAGGTGCCCAGCTTGAAGGCGTGACCATTAAAGAAGCGGAACAAAGACTTAAACAGCTGTTATCAGACATGACAGCCAACGGAGAATTATAGAAAAGAGGAATAGTATGGAAGTAATACTTTTACAGGATGTAAAGAACGTAGGAAAGGCAGATGACATCGTTACACTTAGCGACGGATATGCCAGAAACGTAATCATAAAAAAGGGCCTTGGCGTAGAGAAGACTCCTAAGGCATTACAGGACCTTAAGTACAAAAAGAAGGTTGAGGCGGAAAAGGCAGCCGAGCTTCTTGCGGAAGCCAAGGACATGGCAGCTAAACTTGCCGCCACAACAGTAAAATGCAAGATTAAGATCGGTGAGAACGGAAGAGTGTTCGGTGCCGTATCTGCCAAGGAAGTCGCAGAGGCATTAAAGGCTCAGGCCGGACTCGAAGTTGACAAGAAGAAACTTGTAATGCAGCCTTTTAAGAACATGGGTAACTTTACCGCAGGCGTAAAACTTCATCCTGAAGTAACTGCCGAGCTTAAGGTAGTGGTTGAAGAAGAGTAAGTAGGACGGGGTTTACACAATGGATGAAAAACTGATAAAGCGCGTCATGCCCCATGATGAAAACGCCGAAAAAGTTCTGATTGGCGCCATGATCATGGATGCAGATGCCATTGCTGTTGCGATGGAGGCTGTGGGCGGAAGTGACTTTTACGATAAGAAACTGGGCATTTTCTTTGATGTAATGGTGGAAATGTATCAGGACGGAGTGACCGTAGATGTTATCACTCTTGAAGAAAGACTTAAAAAGAAGGATATTCCCGAGGAGTATACTTCCATATCGTATCTGGGTTCCCTGGTTGCCATGGCTCCTACCACCGCATCCAGTCTTATAAGACAGTATGCGGGTATCATCCGTGACAAGTCTCTTATGAGACAGTTTATCAAAGCCGCCGAGGATCAGATCCAGCAGTGTTATCTTGACAAGACGGACAGAGAGTCTCTTTTTGCAAATGCGGAAAAGCAGCTCTTTGAAGTGTTCAGAAACGGCACCCGCGCCAAGGATACCGTAGCTATCAAGGATGTGGTTTTGGAAGCTCTTCAGAATATAGAAGTGGCATCCAAGAGTCAGGGTGCGGTTACCGGTATTCCTACGGGTTTTGCAAAGCTCGATTACATGACAGCCGGTATGCAGCCTTCCGACCTTGTGCTTATTGCGGCCAGACCTTCCATGGGTAAGACTGCATTTGCCCTTAATATCGCGGAATACATGGCTATCAGAAACAACTACACAACAGCCATTTTTTCTTTGGAAATGTCACGTACTCAGTTAATGAACCGTTTCCTTTCCATGCATTCAAGAATAGAATCAAGCAAATTAAGAACAGGACGACTTGATTCAAACGAATGGTCAAGCCTTATGGAAACCTCCCGAGTTATTTCGGCATCATCCCTTCTGATAGAGGATAAGCCAGGAATCACCATACCGGAGTTCCGTTCAAAGTGCTTGAAATTCAAACTTGAAAACAATCTGAAATGTGTAATCGTGGATTACCTTCAGCTCATGAATTCTGGAAGAGATATTCCCAATAAGGTTCAGGAAGTAGCGGAAATTTCAAAGTCTCTCAAGTCCATTGCGAGAGAAATTGAATGTCCTATCATAGCTCTTTCCCAGCTTTCCCGAGACGTTGAAAAGCGTGACGATAAGCGTCCTATGCTTTCCGACCTTCGTGAATCCGGAGCCATCGAGCAGGATGCCGATGTGGTAATGTTTATCTACCGAGATGATTATTATCACAAAGACTCCAAAGACGTGGGTAAGTCCGAAATCATTATCGGTAAGCAGCGTCAGGGTCCCATCGGTACGGTTAAACTGGGATGGATTCCCGACCAGACCCGTTTCGTTAACCTTCAAAAAGAAGATGAATAAAAAAAGTCCTGCAGAATTCTGCAGGACTTCGTTTTCTACGCGACTTTTAGTTTTGTAGAACAAGGTTGCTCTTAGCCTTCTGCAGGTGCTCCTACAGGACAAGCTTCAGCGCAAGCTCCACATTCGATGCAAGCGTCAGCGTCGATAACATACTGTGTATCGCCCTCTGTGATTGCACTTACAGGACACTCGGAAGCGCAAGCACCACAAGAGATGCATGCATCACTGATTACATATGCCATAGCCGGATCCTCCTTAACTATTCTTTTATGCAACAATTTTAACCTTAAAATGTCGTAAATACAAGAAAAAACAGTCAATTTGAAAAGATTTTTCCGAAATGCATAAATCACACTTTTTTTACGGATTTTCTGTCGGAATTAAGTTATACTATATATACAGGAGCAAAATGTGAATTAAGTCTTTATAATAAATTGCTTTTTTAGTATACTGTGCTGAGTGAATAAAGAA
>CACYBJ010000274.1 GCA_902772565.1 uncultured Lachnospiraceae bacterium
CATGGACAAGCCCAAGTGGAAATATGATGCTGGTCGAGATATCTGCAGTGAATGGAAGATTCGTGCTGGATATCATTCAGCCGTTTTCAAATCCTCTTTTTGTGAATGCATTTTTGAAGGAACTGGAAGACAATGGTATCACTTATGACCTGCAGGATGTTCAAGAGCTTAAGCTGCCAAATATAAAACTTCCATGGAGTGAGTGAAAAACCCGGTTTGTCTTTCTCTTTATAAATAATGATTCTATCAAGCCCCGGAGGCCATAAAGCTTTCCGGTATCGGCAACAGAATATTCATACTTATTCCGTCTGAAAGAAAAACTCATTCCGGTTGTATCCGGTAGTCACCATAAACAGTTTTATTTCCTGTTGAATCATGAGGTTACCCCAACGATTACATGTAGATTCTCCTCAAACAAAGTTCAAGGTTTTTGGAGTAAAATCGATGTTTTCCTTGCACTATTATAGCAGAGGGCTCGCGTATATTCAGTAACAATAAGGTCTTTCAGGGATTGTTCCTTGTTGAGCAGACACTGTATAAACGTATATTTATTCACACGAATAACCGGGCTCGCGGAGAAATCTGCGACCCTTTGCTGTATAATGGGATAGAAATAAACAGGGAGTTGTAAGAGAGAGCCATGCCGACAGGTTCGCAGCTTAAATCTGTCGAAATGATGCGATGGTATGAAAAAAAGTGCAGTATAAGATGGTAATACGGTTGTCGTACACGACATTAAACCAGGTTATACGAATCGATGTCAGCTTTCAGATGTATGCATTTGATAGTTTTGATGATAAGGCTCTGATTCTGGAACTATTGAATGGTATGTATTCTGAACTGCCGGAAAAGAAACCAAAGAAAGCAACCTGAATTAATCGCATTAAAAGATGCCAGGGGGTAATAGCATGAATATACAGATTTTTGGAACAAAAAAAGATTTTGACTGCAAGAAGGCAGAACGGTATTTCAAGGAACGGAATATTCGTTTTCAATATATCGACATGAACGAAAAAGGACTCAGCAAAGGCGAGTTCCGGTCTGTCTGCCAGGCTGTGGGTGGAGCAGACAAGTTGATTGATGAGAAGTGCAAAGACAAAGATCTTCTGGCTCTGATCCGGTATATTGCGGAGGAACAGAAGGCTGATAAGATATTTGAAAACCAGAAGGTTATAAAACTGCCGATTGTCCGGAATGGGAAGAAGGCAACCGTCGGATATCAGCCCGAAGTATGGAAAGGATGGGATTAATGGTTAAACCAGTTGTGAAGGATATCTTCTTTCTCGGACAAAAGTCAGAAGAGGCAACCAAAGCAGATCTTTCGGTTGTACAGGATCTCCGGGATACGTTAAAAGCCAATGTCGGACGGTGTGTTGGCATGGCTGCAAACATGATAGGAGTTAAGAAACGCATCATAATTGTCAGTATAGGCTTTGCAGACCTTGTTATGATCAATCCTGTCCTGCTGAATAAAGGTACTCCATATGAAACGGAAGAAGGATGTCTTTCCCTGGACGGTGTCCGAAAGACGACCCGTTATCAGGACATCGTAGTCGAATACTTAGATGAAAACTGGAAGAAACGCAGGCAAAAATTTTCCGGAATGACCGCACAGATCGTGCAGCATGAAATGGATCATCTGGAGGGCATTATCATATAACAAAGCTCCGCATTGTGCGGAGCCTTGTCGTGAAAAAGGGAGAAATATGAAAAAAACGATTGTTAGTGCTTTTTGCACGGTATTGGTTAGGTCACAGAGCGCGTGAAACATTTATGGGAGGGGGCGTTTCCGTTGCTCTATCTCATGTGCGAGGAACGCGCGCGTTCCTTGTTCTTCTATGTGCGTATTATGCAATCTGAAACTTAAACGAACTTATGAGATTCTGTGGTAATTCTGTGAAAATATCATAATAAAAATTATGTGAGTGCAACAATCTGTTGCGTGAAAGACACCGTAAATAAAAGAAAAACATTAAATCATACTGCGGAGTGGAACAATATGATGCAACATAGTAGTTGCTACATTTATCTACCCGTATCATAAATCGTTTACTGTCCAATAAATATCCCAGTAGAAACGTATCCTGACGATATGGAGAAAAAACGAGCAGTGCTGTCGAACATAGCCGTCACATTGAAGAAGGATTCCCATTATGCGCCTAATCTATTGCTATCGGAAAATGAAATGAAACTAAGTATACGAATAACCGGGCTCGTGGAGAAATCTGCGAGCCTTTGTTGTATAATGAAATAGAAAGAAATCGGGAGTTGTAAGAGTGAGCCTGTTGGCATGGCTCGCTCTTTAAACTTCCAGTTTGCTGGGGAAAAGAAAATGCCGAAAATTATGAATGTCGGAAACAGAATAATGAATACTTATGTTTATAAAGCCCCTGCCGGATTTGTCATGATTGATACGGGGTATGAGCATAGCATGAAAAAAGTGGAAAGAAAACTAAGAGCCAATGGCCTTTCCTTTTCAGAAATCAAATATGTTTTTTTGACGCATGCTCACGACGATCATGCAGGATTTCTTAATGAATTGATGTATAAATGTCCCAGCATTCGGGTGATCATTAATCCGAAGTCCATTCCGGTTCTGAGAAAAGGGCAAAACAGATTTGATGGCGGATGCAGCAGTCTGATGGCATATGTGTTTTGCAAAATGATGTCCTTATGGGGAAAGGGGAA
>CACYBJ010000275.1 GCA_902772565.1 uncultured Lachnospiraceae bacterium
ATTTCCCTGTAAGTGTCCATTAACGGCTGCTTAACGCCTACATTCTTATTGTTTGGGTCGGTAATTTCAAGACCCAGACGTCCGCTGTCTCTGAACATGTACATAGTAAAGCCTTCAAGCCACTTTTCAGGGTCGGCTTTAACTCTGTCACAGAAATCCTTAACCATTTCAGCCTGCTCATAAGGTCCGGTTACATCACCGTCGGAATTGAGTTCCGATAAAACCATAGGCTTAACATTACCGTCATTCATTTTGATATAACGGTTATAAGAATTCTTGTACAGCTGATAAACTGTATCTATGTCAAGTCTGTAATAGGTCTTTGTCTCTTCATCGCAGATGTCGGTAGGGAATCCGTAATGAAGTGTAAAATACCTGTCAACAGAAACTATGTCTGTGTGCTTTGCTGCATCTGTGAAAATATCTTCCATTACCATGGGTGCATCTTTGTCAAGTTCAGTGCATCCGTCAAGGCAAAGAATCATTTTACAGTTAGGTGCCTCACGATGAAAAATATCGCAAACTTTGCAGAAAAATGCTGCTACCTGTTCGTAAGAAGCTCTTTTGTTAAATGAAAACCATGAACCTGTAGCTTCGTGGTTGACTCTGACCTGCATGCGACCGAAAGTTCTCAAATCTCTTGCTACGGCAGCAATTCTTTCATCATCAAGAAAAGGATCCATAGTAAGAGTCAGGCAGACATCCTGTCCGTGACGACGAATATCCCTCATGTACTTAAAGGGTTCGTCGGAAAGGTCTCCGCCTACGCCGCCTTTATAGGTAAAATAATCGTCGTAGGGGTAACCCCAGGCTCCGGAAGATCCGTCTGATTTGTAAACTTCAGATACTCTCGCAGGCCAGCCTTTATCGTCCGGATAATAACAGTACATAAGATTAATGCATCTGTGCGGACGACCAAGCTGTCTTAAGACATAATCCTGATCCACATAATCGGCTCTTTCACTGCCGTCAGTTAAATCTACATTAGTCATTGCCGGTCCCATATGGACCGGATTAGTCTTATAGTCAGTCATTATATCTCCACTTCTGTTTCAAGGTCTCCTGTGAATGCAACTTCGGTTCCGGAAATAAGAACCTTACCCATTGCGCTTCCCTTTACGGAAATCTTGTAGGTGTTTCCGTTTCTTGTAATATCACAATGAATTCTAAGATTGCCTTCTTTGTCATAAACGTCGGCAGATGCTGTAGCACCGTCGGCAATACAGTAGGCCTTAAGAGTAACATTGTCTTCGTAGTCGTAAACAGCTTTTTCTTCCTTGCCCAAAGCAATGATGGAATTTTCTCTTACAAAAAGAGGGATCTCTGTGTAAGGAACGTTTTTATCTGTGTACCACTTACCGCCTTCACGAACTTCATCGTTGAAGAAGTAGGTCCACTTTCCTTCAGGCAGATAATACTTTCCTTCGGACCTGTCATTAAAAACAGGAGCAACAAGGAGGCTGTCACCGAGCATGTACTGCTTATCAAGGTAAGATACGCTTGGATCGCCGTTAAACTCAAGTACCATGGCTCTCATCATAGGAACACCGGTCTTGGATGTTTCAATGGCATTTCTGTAAAGATATGGCATGAGTTTGCCTTTGAGTTTTGCAAACTTGGATACAACAACACAGGCTTCATCATCGTAGGCCCACGGAACTCTGTATGAAGAGCTACCATGAAGTCTTGAATGTGTTGAAAGAAGTCCGAATGCGCACCATCTCTTGTATACATCGGCTGTTGATGTGTTTTCGAATCCGCCGATATCATGTGACCAGAAGCCGTAACCTGAAAGACATAAGGAAAGACCGCCTCTGATACTCTCTTCCATGGATTCGTAGTTGGACCAGCAGTCACCGCCCCAGTGTACAGGGAACTTCTGATTGCCGACCGTAGCACTTCTTGCGAAAAGAACAGCTTCCTTCTCGCCCTTCTTTTCCTTGATAACTTCGAATACAGCCTTATTGTAAAGGTAGGTATAGTAGTTATGCATCTTTTCGGGATCGGAACCGTCATAGTATACACAATCGGTAGGAATTCTCTCACCGAAGTCTGTCTTAAAGCAGTCGATACCCATGTCAAGAATAGCAGCAAGTTTGGACTGATACCACTTTGTAGCCTCAGGATTGGTGAAGTCTACAATAGCCATGCCGGGCTGCCACATAGCCCACTGCCATACGTCGCCGTTCTTTCTCTTGATGAA
>CACYBJ010000276.1 GCA_902772565.1 uncultured Lachnospiraceae bacterium
GGCACACCCGAAGATATTTACAACGAGCCTAAGAATGCTTTCGTAGCCGATTTCATCGGTGAGAGTAATATCTTCAACGGCCGTATGGTCGGTCAGTACAAGGTAGAATTCTGTAACCAGGTATTTACCTGCGTGGATGATTATCCGAAGAATGTGCCTGTAGAAGTGGTAGTGCGCCCTGAAGACATTGAAATGGTACCCGAATCCGAAGGTATGCTTAAAGGTCTTGTTACAAGCGTAACATTCAAGGGTGTTCATCATGAAATCACTGTTGAATGCGGCAAATACGAACTGGTTATCCAGTCCACGAAATCTGCCGTTGTGGGATCTACCATCGGTATGAATATCGGACCTGACGAAATACATGTTATGGAATACGAGTCACCTGATAATGTATTTGACGGTGTTATCACAAAGAACGGTACTGTAAGCATGGCAGGCGGAGAGTACCCATGCGATCTTACCCAGCTTTTTACAAGCGCAAAGTACAACGAAGAAGGCGTGCTTGTTGATCATGAAGGTAAGGAAATCGAAGTTGCCGGTACTGAAGTTCTTGTTACCGTGCCTGTTTCCGCCATGTCCATGAGCGATGATGAGAATGCCGGCGGCGTATGCGGTCACATCATCTCACTTATTTACAAGGGCGACCACTACAAGTATACCGTCAGAACCGAAACGGAAGATGATTTCACCATCGATGATGAGTGGTTATGGAACGAAAATGACTACGTAAGTATTGTCATAGGCTCAAAGGATATTAAGCTTCAGCGTAAAAACAAGGAGGAGAAGTAATGTCATTTTCCAGAAAACATCTGGCAATTCCTTACATTATTTTTCTTGCGGCCTTCGTGCTTTTTCCTTTGTTCATAGTTGTAAGATTTGCCTTAACAGATGCGGACGGTGCCATATCGTTTGCAAACTTTCTTAATTTCTTTACAGACAGAAATGCAATTGGAACACTTTGCTACAGTCTGGGTATCGCTTTTGTGACCACTGTGGTTTGTCTTCTTATTGCCTATCCAACGGCATATATTCTTGCCAGAGGCGGCTTCAAGCGCAGTTCTGCCATACTCGTGCTTTTTGTTATGCCAATGTGGATCAACTTCACACTTCGTATAACAGCATTAAAGGAAATACTTACATTGCTTGAGGGTAACCTTGCAATGTACCCCTTCTTAAATACCATAGTGGGAATGACCTATGATTTCCTTCCCTTTATGATTTTGCCGTTATATACATCCTTCCTTAAACTGGATAAGGATCTTAACGAGGCAGCGGCAGACCTTGGCGCCAACAAGGTTCAGGTATTCCTTAAGATAACACTTCCTTTGTCCGTACCGGGCATCATAAGCGGTGTTACCATGGTATTCCTTCCTGCCATGACCAACTATGTTGTTCTTGATATGCTTTATAACTCAACATACATCATGGGTAGTCTTATCGGTAGTTACTTTGCGGCCTACGACTGGCATAACGGTTCCGTTATTTCCGTTGTACTTCTTATCATCATACTTTTGGTTACTTTACTTACCGATAAGTACGGCGATGACACAGAAAAGAGAGGTGTGGCATTATGAGAAAGAAAGCTTTTTATGTCGCATGGCTTGTTTTTGTGCTCATGCTGATTTATCTGCCTATACTGATACTTGCTTTTTACAGCTTTACGGATTCCACTATGATCGGTTCCGTAAGAAAGTTTTCGGTTGAGAATTACATTACGCTTTTTACAAGAGAAGACCTTATTGAAATGGTTAAGGGAACAATACTCCTTGCCCTTTCCTCTGCGCTTCTTGCCACGGTACTTGCAACCATGGGCGTTATCGGTGCCTTTTATTCCGGCAGATTCGCTAAAGGCCTTGTAAACAGCTTTAACCATGTGCCTGTTGTAAATGCCGATGTTGTAACCGGTTTCTCCATCTGTATTCTTCTTGTGGTTGAATTCGGAATGGATAAGGCATCCTTTATACCTTTGCTTATAGGTCATGTGGTTCTTACCGCACCCTTTGTATATCTGTCCATCCTTCCCAAGTTAAAGCAGATGGACCCCAACCTTTACGAGGCCGCACTGGACCTTGGTGCAACACCCAGAAAGGCTCTCTTTAAGGTTGTAATTCCGCAGATCCTTCCCGGCATATTCTCGGGATTCATGCTTGCGGTAACTCTTTCCCTTGATGATTACTTCATCACAACCTATACAAAGCCTGCTACCTTTGATACCATTTCAACCTATGTTGTTAATGCTACTAAGGGCTCCCAGACAGAGGTTAAGACTGCCCTCTGGGCTCTTTCAACCGTAATCTTTGTAATCGTGCTTTTGGTTGTTATCGGCATGAATCTTACGGGAAAGAAGAATAATGAAGGAGGTAGGGTAAATGCCTAAGAAAAATAAATTTTATTCCGTCCTTCTTCTGTGCCTTTTAGGTTCCGCATTGCTTCTTACATCCTGCGGAAAGAAAAAGACTTCAGCCAAAAAAGACGATGTGATCACCCTTCGTGTCTGCAACGTTGAAGAGTATATAGATGAAGGCGGCTGGGACGAAGACGAAGTGATCGAACTGGATAACGGTGAGGTTATCTTCGGAGAGAATTCCATGGTGGATGATTTCGAAACCTGGTACTATGAAACCTACGGTAAGAAAGTAAAGGTTGAGTACTCCACCTTCGGTACCAATGAGGACCTTTACAACCAGCTGACGCTGGGAGATACCTACGACCTTATCTGCCCCTCAGATTACATGATCATGAAACTCATGTATGAGGGTAAGCTGGAGCCCTGGTCCGATGATTTCTATGATGCATCCGTAGAAGAGAATTACTACGCAAAGGGCGTATCTGACTATATAGACAATGTTTTCAACTCCTATGAAGTGGAAGGCGAGAAGTGGTCGAAATACGCAGTATGCTACATGTGGGGAACCACCGGTATTGTGTATAATCCGGAATATGTAAGCGATGAGGAAGCCTCTTCCTGGACCATGTTCATGGATTCCCGTATGAAGAAGAGACTTACCGTAAAGGACAGCGTAAGAGACACCATCTTCATGGCTATGTCCATTGCCAATAAGGATGTACTTACGGATCCTGCATTTATGAGCAGTCCCGATTACCATGACCGTGTGTTTGAGGTTATGAACAATAACTCTCAGGAAATGGTAAACAAATGCGAGGAAGTTCTCCGTACCGTTAAGGAGAATGCCTACTCCTTCGAAACCGACAGCGGTAAGGCAGATATGGTTATCGGAAGAGTATGGGCCAACTATCAGTATTCCGGCGATGCCGTATACTCCCTTGACCAGGCTGAAGAGGACGGAATCTATCTTAAGTACAGCATTCCCAAGGAATCTTCAAACCTCTGGTTCGACGGATGGGTAATGCCGAAGAACGGTATTAACAAGGATGCCGAGAAAAAGCAGGCAGCGGAGGCTTTTGTTAACTTCCTTTCAAGACCTGATAACGTAGTAAGAAACATGTACTACATCGGATACACTTCCGGTATTTCCGGCGGCGACGATGATACCGTTGAGCAGTACGTAAAATGGCTTTATGAGGCAGATGAAGATGCCGAAGAAACCGTAGAATATGATATTTCTTACTTCTTCGGTGAAGGCAGAGGTATTATCACTGCCGATTCCGAACAGTTATCAAGACAGCTTTTCGGTCAGTATCCCGATGAAGAAACCATGGACAGGCTTGCCATCATGTGGTTCTATGACGAGGATGAAAGCGCGAGAATCAACCGTATGTGGATCAATATCAGATGTTTTGATCCGGAAGAAGCAGTGATTCCCGCAGCTGTCGTATTTGTGTTAATGCTTGTTTTGATCATTGCGGTAATAGTTAAAAAGAGACGTAATGCCTAGTATCTGAGAAGATACAGAAATTTTACAATTCCGTTGTATTGTGATAATGTAATTTTGTGTAGGGATACGCGGAGGGATAAAATGGCACTTAACGTTCTTATTATAGAAGATGATAAAAATATCTCTCGCCTGATAGGTACGACCCTGTCAGGCGAGGGTTTTTTATGCGATTTTGCATATGACGGCCTGGAAGGCGAAAGTAAATATGTGAGCAAAAAGTGGGATCTTGTATTGCTGGATCTGATGCTTCCGGGGCTTTCGGGCTATGAACTATTAGAGTATATTTCATCCATGCAGACGCCGGTGATTGTTATATCTGCCATGGTCGAAGTAAGTGACCGGATCAGAGGTCTTAAAATGGGGGCGGATGATTATCTGTGTAAGCCTTTTCAGGTAGGAGAACTGATAGCAAGAGTTGAGGCGGTAATCAGAAGAACTGCGCCGCCTGAAACTGCTTTTTCCTACAGGGATGTGACAGTTAACTATGCTTCAAGAACTGTCACCAAAGGCGGAGTGGAGGTGCAGCTTACAGCCAAGGAGTTCGAACTTCTTAAAGTTCTTATAGCCAATAAAAATGTGGCAATGAGCAGAAAGCAGCTTTATGAACAGGTGTGGGAAGAAGAATACTTCGGAGATACCAGAACCCTGGATAACCACATTAAGAAACTAAGACATAAACTGGGATTTGACGATGTGATCGTAACAGTATTCCGAATAGGGTACAGATTGGAGATAACCGAAGCATGAAGATTTTCACAAAACTGTTTTCCGGTATATTAATTATACTTGCGGTGCTTTTAATCGTATCCGGAGTGCTTATCATAAATGCCAATCTGAAAATCAACATGCAGACCGAACTGGAAAACAGTATAGAGAGTCACAGGATTACCGGTGATTATATTAAAACCCGAATCATTTATGCTACCAAGAATACGACTGCCACGGAAGAAATAATAAACAAGGCTGTCAAGGGCGTAGGCGGAATAAAAGGAAGAGGACTTACCGTAGCCATGAACAAAAGCCCGGTTTATGACGAGATAAAGGATTCCTACCTTCCGGATAATGATGAAGGCAAACTGACTTACCGTACCGTCAGCAAAAACGAAAAGCTATATTACGAACTGGCAAGTTCCTTTACCTTAAGGAATGTAGAGTATACGGTCGTTACTTTGTCCGATATTACCAATGTTGTTAAGGAAAACAACAAACTGAGACACAGGTACATGATGATATACTTTGCCATACTGCTTTGCGGCGCAGCATTTGCCTTTTTGTTCTCGGGACTTATCACCAAACCGGTCCGCAGGCTCAGCAGGGCAAGTAAAGCCATAGCAGACGGCAATTATTCCGAAAGACTTCCGGTTAATTCAAAAGATGAACTGGGTCAGCTTACCGAATCCTATAATAAAATGGCGCAGACCATTGAAGAAAAGGTGGGAGAACTTGAGTTGTCCATAAAACAAAAGGAGGACTTTATCGGAGCATTCGCCCATGAGACCAAAACTCCCATGACCAGTATTATAGGATATGCCGATTTAATCTATCAGGGAAAGCTTGACGAAAAAGGCCGCAGAGAAGCAGCGGAAATAATACTTAGTGAAGGACAGAGACTCCAGGCCTTGTCATATAAGCTCCTGGAATTATCATCTCTTGAAAGTAAGGGCATTACCCCGGAGGATATAAATACATCTGAAATGGCAGATGACATCATTAAAACCGTAGGAGGAAGAATTAACGAAACAAAACTTGATGTGAATCTTGAGGACGGGTATCTGAAAATCGACTATGATCTGTTTAAAACCGTACTTTTAAACCTTATTGATAATTCCATAAAGGCCGGTGCGAAACGCATTACCCTGACCGGAAACAGCCTTCCCGACAGCAAATACGTGATAAAAGTATCCGACGACGGATGCGGAATTCCCAAAGAATTGCTTGAAAGGGTCAAAGAAGCCTTTTATATGGTGGACAAGTCCAGAAGTCGGGCAAACCACGGTGCCGGACTGGGGCTTGCTTTGTGCGACAGGATAATTAAGCTTCATAACGGAAAACTGGACATAAAAAGTACCCCGGGAACCGGCACTGAAATCGAAATAACAATTCCTTATAAAGCGGACAGGTAAATGCGCTTGTTTACCAAAAGAATAAACATTTTATACAAAAAGATGACTTGTTGGTTACAAGTAGGTTACAAGGCAGCTGTATGATCAAATCACAGACAAGGAAATGTGAGGCCGACGTTCCCGAATCTGAACAGAATCGTTATTTACAGGGCCAAGTAGTAACGGTTCCGAATAAAAAGAATTTGGAGGAA
>CACYBJ010000277.1 GCA_902772565.1 uncultured Lachnospiraceae bacterium
AAATCGGAGCAGATAATGAATCCGCCGGCAAATGCCATAAGTACGTAAATAATATTACCCAGGTTGTTCATGATGGGGCCGAAGATGTTACCGTATCTGTTGGCAAGGTTTGAGTCAATGAAAAGCTGTTCGTTAAGTTTGTCAAAATCAGCCTTTGTTTCGTCTTCGTGATTGAAAACCTTAACAACTTTCTGACCGTTCATGGTTTCTTCGATGCAGCCTTCAACCGCACCGATGGATGCCTGCTGTTTAATAAAGAATTTGGCGGATTTTCCTCCTATGGTCTTTGTAACAAAGAACATAAAGAATATGCCGACAAACATTACAAGCATAAGATCGATGCTGTAAAAGATCATAATTCCTATAAGTCCGATAATAGTAATAAGGGAACTTATAAGCTGGGGCAGGGACTGGGAAATCATCTGGCGAAGTGCATCAACGTCATTGGTATAGTGACTCATGATATCGCCGTGGTTATGTGTATCGAAGTATCTTACCGGCAGTTCCTGCATTGAATTAAACATTCTGCATCTTGTATTGTGAAGGAAACCTTGGGTTACGGTTGCCATTAAAAGGCCCTGAATGGTAACCAAAATTATGGACGTGAGATAGCAGCATACCATGATAATTACAATGGTTATAATCTTTGATGCTGCCTCAGACCATGAAAGATTGTTTCCCAAAGCGTTTTCAATGGCAGATGTGATTCTTTCAATGAAAACAGAAGGCAGTATTCCTATAAATGCTGACAGGAATATACAGGTAACAACCGCAGTCAGGTGTTTCGGATAATCATGAAACAGATTTTTGATAATCTTTTTCATGCTGCCTAAATCGGGAAGTCCTGCACCGGTGTTTATTCCTCTGTTCATACGGCCTCTCGGCATGGGTGTTCGCATTTTATTATCAGCCATTCTGCTCACCTCCTGCCTTGTTCTGAGATTCGTAAACTTCTCTGTATGTACTGTTGGAATTCATTAAGTCATCATGTTTTCCGATGGCTTCAACGGTACCGTTGTTCATAACCAGAATTAAATCGGAATCCATAATTGATGTGATTCTCTGTGCAATAATAATCTTTGTTGTTTCAGGGATATACTCTTTGAAAGCCTTTCTGATCTTTGCGTCGGTTCTTGTATCTACGGCAGATGTTGAATCGTCGAGAATAAGTATCTTAGGCTTTTTAAGCAAGGCCCTGGCAATACAGAGTCTTTGCTTCTGGCCTCCGGATACATTGCTTCCTCCCTGTTCGATACGGGTGTTGTATTTATCCGGGAAGGATTCTATGAATTCATCGGCGCATGCAGCCTTACATGCGGTTTTGATTTCTTCATCCGTGGCAGTTTTATCGCCCCAAAGCAGGTTGGATTTTACGGTGCCGGAGAAGAGTACGTTCTTTTGTAAAACTACGGATACTTTATCTCTTAAAGTGACCAGATCGTACTTCCTTACATCTACACCGCCAACTTTAACTGAACCTTCGGTAGCATCATAAAGCCTTGAAATCAGCTGGATCAGGGAACTCTTTCCCGAACCTGTACCGCCGATGATTCCGACGGTCATGCCTGAGTCTATATGGAAATTGATATTTGAAAGAGCGTTGTTTTTGGCATCCTTTGAATACTTAAAGGAAACGTTTTCAAAATCGATGGAGCCGTCTTTTACGGTGGTTACGGCATCTGCCGGAGCAGTGATATCCGACTCGGCAGAAAGAACTTCAACTATACGCTTTGCCGACTCCGAAGCAATTGAAATCATAACGAAAATCATGGAAAGCATCATAAGGCTCATAAGTATCATCATTGAATACTGGATCATACTTGTGAGATTACCTACATTCATGCTGCTTCCGGATGATTTGATTATGGTCTTTGCTGCGAAGAAGGAAATAAGTACGGAAGAAGCGTACATACAGAAGGTCATTACCGGAGCATTAAGAGCCAGTATTTTCTCTATACGTACAAAATCATTTTTAATGTCTCCGGATGCTTTTTCGAATTTCTTTTCTTCAAAATCCTCTCGAACAAAGCTTTTGACAACTCTGATTCCGTGTACGTTTTCCTGAACGGAATTATTAAGAGCATCGTACTTTTTAAATACGTTCTTAAACAGAGGAAGACATTTTCTTAAGAGATTAAATAATGTAAATGCAAGAATCGGAATTGTTCCGGCAAACACAAAGGACAGTTTTCCTCCGACATTAACGGACATGACAACGGCAATAATAAGCATAAGAGGAGACCTGACGGCAACTCTTATGATCATCATGAAAGCATTCTGAACGTTGGTTACATCGGTTGTAAGCCTTGTTAC
>CACYBJ010000278.1 GCA_902772565.1 uncultured Lachnospiraceae bacterium
ACGAGCCTCTTTCAAACCTTGATGCAAAGCTTCGTGTACAGATGAGAATTGAGATCTCCAAGCTTCACCAGAGACTTGAGACAACAATCATCTACGTAACACATGACCAGACAGAGGCTATGACTCTTGGTACAAGAATCGTAGTTATGAAGGACGGTGTTATCCAGCAGGTTGATACACCACAGCATCTCTATGATATGCCTAACAACCTCTTCGTTGCAGGTTTCATGGGATCACCTCAGATGAACTTCATCGACACAACAGTAGAAGTATCCGGAAGCTCCGTATACCTCAACTTCACAAACAGCGACATCAAGATCAAGCTTCCTGAGGACAGAGCTCAGAAGCTCATCGATGGCGGCTATGACGGCAAGGAAGTTGTTCTTGGTATCCGTCCTGAAGATGTTAAGGATGAAGAAGAATTCATCGCAGCAGCAGGCGAGAACGCATTCGATGCTTCTATCAAAGTATACGAACTTCTCGGTGCAGAAGTATTCCTGTACTTCTCAGTTGATGAGCATGACATCACAGCACGAGTTAATCCTCGTACAACAGCAAGACCTGGCGATACAATCAAGATTGCTTTCGATCTTCACAAGATGCATGTATTCGACAAGGAAACAGAGCAGGTTATCACTCACTAATCACATTTCTGATTACTCAGGGGATTCCCGAAAGGGAATCCCCTTTTTTATTGTTAGAATATGCAAAAATTCTATGGTCTGTTAACAGATTGTTCACGTAATAAAAACCGCAAGGGTTGTATTTTGAGCCGAAAAATGCTACAATATCTTCGAATTGGGTTTACAAAACGGAGGTCTTTATGATTTCAAATCAGATTTTACAGAATACTATTGATGGCATTAAGGCTATTACAAGGATCGATCTCTGTGTGATGGATACAGAGGGAAAACCTCTTGCTTCCACCATGAATAATTCGGAGAAGTATGAGACACCTGCATTTGCATTTGTTGATTCGCCTGCAGAAAGCCAGGTAATCCAGGGATACCAGTTCTTTAAGGTGTACGACGATCATCAGCTGGAATATATTATTCTCGCCAAAGGGGACAGCGATGATGTATATATGGTCGGAAAGATGGTTACTTTCCAGATCCAGAGCTTAATGGTTGCCTACAAGGAAAGATTCGATAAGGACAACTTTATCAAGAGTCTTCTTCTTGATAACCTTCTTCTTGTTGATATTTACAACAGGGCTAAAAAACTTCACATCGAAACAGAAGCAAGAAGAGTAGTTTATCTCATCGAAACAAAGAACGAGAAGGATACAACTGCTCTTGAAACCGTGCGCTCACTTTTCTCGGGAAAGACCAAGGATTTCATTACAGCAGTCGATGAAAAGAACATCATAGTTGTTAAAGAAATCAAGAAGACCGATTCTCACGATGAACTCATGAGCACCGCAAGAATGATTCTTGACATGCTCAACACCGAGGCCATGGCTAAAGTACGTGTTGCCTACGGTACCATCGTAAACGAAATCAAAGACATTTCCAGATCATACAAAGAAGCCAAAATGGCTCTCGATGTCGGTAAGATTTTCTATGAAGACAGAAGAGTTGTTGCCTATTCCAACCTCGGAATCGGACGTCTCATTTATCAGCTCCCTATGTCATTATGCAAAATGTTCATTAAGGAAATCTTCGACGGAAAGACACCTGACAGCTTCGACGAAGAGACTATTATCACTATCAATAAATTCTTCGAAAACAGCCTGAATGTTTCGGAGACATCAAGACAGCTCTACATTCACAGAAACACGCTTGTTTACAGGCTTGACAAGCTTCAGAAGAGCACCAATCTTGATCTCCGTGTGTTTGAGGATGCAATCACTTTCAAGATTGCCCTTATGGTAGTTAAGTACATGAAGTACATGGAAGAAAACGATAATTAATCTGCCGTGGCATGATTAAACGAGAGAGTATTCGCTCTTCCGTGTAAAACCAAGGAGATTTACGCATGCTTGGATCCAAATCCACAAAGAAGCAGCAGCCTTTGTCGGACGGTCCCGTTATACAGTTTGATCACGTTAATAAAATATATGACGGTACAACAGAGGACCACGCTCTGGTTGATGCAAGTTTCAGTATCAATAAAGGAGAGTTCGTGTTTATCGTAGGACCTTCGGGTTCCGGTAAATCAACCATAATAAGACTCATTCAGAAAGAAATCCAGCCTTCATCAGGCAACATTTTCGTTGCAGGACGCGACCTGAGTAAACTTAAAAACAACCAGGTCAGTCTTTACCGAAGGTCCCTTGGAATCGTGTTCCAGGATTTCCGACTTCTTCCTGACCGCAATGTTTACGAGAATGTAGCATTTGCCCAGCAGGTTATCGAAACTCCTAAGTCCAGAATACCTAAAGAAGTATCAAAGATGCTCACACTTGTGGGACTTTCCAATAAGTTCCGAAGCCTTCCGACAGAAATGTCCGGTGGTGAGCAGCAGCGAGTTGCTCTTGCAAGAGCCCTTGTAAACAACCCCATGATCCTTCTTGCGGACGAGCCTACAGGTAACCTTGATCCCCAGAACTCCTGGGATATCATGAACCTTCTGGACGAAGTTAATAAGAGAGGAACCACGGTAGTAGTAGTTACTCACAACAGTGAAATCGTTGACAGGATGCAAAAACGTGTAATCAGCGTTCTTGACGGCCATATCATCGAGGACAAGAAGGGAGGCTACGTACTTGGGTAAATTCGGAGCTTTCGGCTATAGTGTCGATCAGGGTATCAAGAACATAAGAAGAAACAAACTCTTCTCCATCGCATCCATGGCAACCATGGCTCTGTGTATCTTCCTTTTCGGTGTTCTCTATTTTGTAATGGCCAACGTTCAGAACATGATAAAAGAGGCAGAATCGGGAGTCGGCGTAACAGTCTTCTTTAATGAAGGCATCGCCCAGGAGAGAATTGAAGAAATAGGAAATGAAATCCGTGAAATAAAAGGTGTTTCCACAGTTAATTACCTTAACGCGGAAGACACCTGGAAACAGTATAAAGAGAGTTATCTTAATCCTGAACTTGCAGCATCCTTCGGTAATGACAATCCGCTTTCAAATTCAATGTCATATACCGTATACTTCGATGATGTAAGTTATGAAACGGACATTGTTACTCAGATAGAGGCAATGCCGGGTGTAAGAAAAGTAAACAATGCCAACGATGTGGTTAACACACTTACCAAGATTAACAGAGCACTCCAGATCGGCACTGTTCTTCTTGTAGGACTGCTTCTTTCCATTGCATCTTTCCTTATCAGTACGACTATCACAGTCGGCGTTTCAATCAGACAGAAAGAAATATCCATCATGCATCTCATCGGTGCTACGGATCTTTTCATAAAGGGACCATTCCTTATCGAAGGTCTCATAATAGGGTTGATTGGAGTTTGTGTACCGTTATCCGTTCTTTATGCGGTATATTATAAAATTGTAGCACTTGTCGTTGCCAAATTCAGCGGCATGTTCCTTACAATGAATTTCGTGACCACCAAGGAAATATTCACGTTTGTACTTCCTGTATCTCTCATAATCGGTCTCGGAATCGGACTTTCTTCTTCATATTTTACATTAAGAAGACAGCTTACACAGATCAGATCAAACTAGTAAACCTTGGAATCAGGGGACTTTCAAAGTTTGCTCATTAAATGGTTTATCCTTTCCGGAAAACTAAAATAGGAGAAAACAGTGAAAAAAACAAAGATAATTACAGCGGCGGTGCTGGCAGCAGTAGTTACAATGTCACCATTCATCTATGCCTACAACATGGCAAGCGCAATGGTAGCAAAGCCGACTACGGTAACTGCACCTATCAGTGACAAAGACTATCAGTCTATCATTGATGAAGCCAATAAAACAATTGAAGAGTACAAGGCCAAGGCCGATTCAGCCAGATCTCAGATCAACTCTCTTAACTATGAGTATGATACTATCATGGCTTACATCCAGGAACTGGATCAGAAACAGAATGAAATCTCCGAGCAGATTTCATCCATCAGTTCCAAGATTGATGAATTAAACGTAAAGAAGCGCGAAACAGAAGCCAAGCTTCGTGAAGCTACCAATGTAATGGAAGAGCAGTACGAACTCATGAGCGAGCGCATCCAGTACGTTTACGAAAACGGCGAAACAACCTATGCGGAAATCCTTTTCCAGTCCGGAGATATTTCCGATGTATTAAACAGAGTTGAGTATGTTTCCGAAATTGCTCACTATGACGATCAGCTTTTCGCAAACTACCAGGCATCTGTAATCGAAGTTGCAGAGTACAAAGACCAGCTTAACATCCAGCTGGGAGCAATCGCAGGCGTTCAGGATGCCTACGATGCTTACCAGGAATATGCCAATGAACTTGCAGCAGCAAAGCAGAAGGCGTTAGATGAAGTATCTGCCAAAATCGGAACCACAGAAGACCTTCTTTCTAATTATCTTTCGGA
>CACYBJ010000279.1 GCA_902772565.1 uncultured Lachnospiraceae bacterium
CTTGAAGTATCAACTTTCATGTATCCTTATACAGCCTACGAAGACAGCTACATCCATAACGCATTTGCCAATGCAGGTGCAACCATGTCAGGTGTTCAGACTGCCTACGAGGCCTTAAAGAAAAAAGGCAAAGTAAAAGACAACTATAAGTTCATCACCTTCGGCGGTGACGGCGGTACCTACGACATCGGTTTCCAGTCACTTTCCGGTGCAATGGAAAGAAACCACGATTTCGTATACGTATGCTACGATAACGGCGCCTACATGAATACGGGTATCCAGCGTTCATCTGCAACACCTATGTATGCAGACACAACCACAACTCCCGTAGGTTCAAAGAGCAACGGTAAGATGCAGAACCGTAAGGACCTTGCATCCATTATTGCAGACCATGACGTGCCTTATGCAGCACAGACCACACTTCTCGGAAATCTTAAAGACCTTTACGAGAAGGCAGAGAAGGCAATCTATACCGAAGGCGCATGCTTCCTTAACGTAATGGCTCCCTGCCCGAGAGGCTGGAGATATCCGACAGAGGACATTATGGAAGTTTGCAAGCTTGGCGTTGAAACCTGCTACTGGCCGCTTTTCGAAGTAGACCACGGCAAGTGGATACTCAACTACGAGCCTAAGAAGAAACTTCCGATTGAGGACTTCCTCCGTGTACAGGGCAGATTCAAG
Organism: uncultured Lachnospiraceae bacterium; assembly: GCA_902772565.1. Classification (GTDB taxonomy): domain Bacteria; phylum Bacillota; class Clostridia; order Lachnospirales; family Lachnospiraceae; genus UBA3775. Next base: position 682 of record CACYBJ010000279.1, read on the forward strand.
CACCTGTTCAAGCCGGGCAACGAAGACCTTATCGTTCAGTTCCAGGCAGAAGTAGACAGAAGATGGGAAGATCTTCTTTATAAGTGTTCAAGGAATAATTAATATAAGGCATAGATCTAAATGCGTCCATAATTACAAGGCACGACAATTACAACATGATTGGAACTTGAAAATTTCGTGGATATAGGCGAAGTTACGAACGCAGCCATATAAGGCGGCATAAACGAAGCGAGATAAACTGCGGGGTTTGCCGCAGTGCTTTCTGAGGTAAAACGGCGAGACTACAAGTCCGCCGTTTTAGAAGACCTTTAGAAAATTCTCATCAAGAGAATTTTCGATTGTCTTCGTGCCGATTGGAAAGCACGGAGGGAAACACCGATGCAGTTTACGAAGCTTAGTTTCCAAGACGTTATGGCCGCGTTCGGAACGAAGCCATGAGCAAGAAATTATGGCTACATTCAGAACGAAGCCATGAACAAGAAATTTTGGCCCGCATTCAGAACGAAGCCATATACATTAAAATGAATAGTACCCATAAAAGGGGACGATAGGAAGGGGATAAATATGAGTTTGGAAGTAAAGGATCTGGTGAAGAAATACGGTGACAAAACTGTTGTGAATCACCTTTCATTCACCATGGAAAAGCCGGGTGTTTACGCTCTGCTCGGTACCAACGGCGCCGGCAAGACAACATCCATCAGAATGATTCTTAACATGCTTGTTAAGGACGGAGGGGAAGTTCTTTTTAACGGAGAACCGCTTGACACAACAAAGGTAGACGTCGGATACCTTGCGGAAGAAAGAGGACTCTATCCTAAGGTTAGCCTTATGGATCAGATGACCTACTTTGCCAACCTTAAGAATATCAAGGGCAAGGAAGCCGAGAAGAGAATCAAGTACTGGGCAGAAAGACTTAAACTTACAGAGTATTTCTATCCGCAGCCTGTAGGCAAGAAGAAGGCAAAGCCTTACAATGCCGAACAGCTTTCAAAAGGTAATCAGCAGAAGGTGCAGCTCATGTCTACACTTATCTCGGATCCCGACATTATCGTGCTTGACGAGCCTCTTTCAGGTCTCGATCCGGTTAATGCCAATATCTTCAGCGAAATCATTCATGAGCAGGCTGAGAAGAACAAGTATATTCTCATGTCCAGCCACCAGATGAGCACCATTGAAGAGTTCTGTTCCGACCTTACCATTCTTAACAGAGGTCAGGTTGTGCTTCAGGGTAACCTCAATGAAATCAAGAAGAGCTACGGAAGAGTTAATCTTGTTATTAAGACAGATTCCGACTGCACAGCTCTTGTAAACAAGCACGGTCTTAACATTGTTGAGACTACTCCCGAATTCATCAAGGTTAAACTTACAAAA
>CACYBJ010000280.1 GCA_902772565.1 uncultured Lachnospiraceae bacterium
ATTTGTAAGAGATGTAATTAATCCTATCCTTGAGGAAAACAGCGATTTGCTTGGATTAACAGCTGAAATCAATGTATAAATATACTTCAAAGAGCTCTTTATTTACTTAAAGAGCTCTTTATATTGATTAATAACGGAGGAAAATGTTATGAGTTATTCATTTGACGATAAGAATGCATGGTTAAAATATGATAACCGAAGCAAGAAAAAACTTATGGATTTCTGCGAAGGCTATCGTAAGTTTATTTCGGAAAACAAAACCGAAAGAGAGTGTGCATCTGCCCTGATTAAAGAAGCCACGGCCAAGGGTTTTAAGGATATTACCACTGTAAAAAAGATCAAGGCCGGAGACAAGCTTTACTATAACAAAATGGGTAAGGCCCTTGCGTTGTTTGTAATCGGAAAGGAGCCTCTCAGAAACGGTATGAAGATACTGGGAGCTCATATTGATTCTCCCAGACTTGATGTTAAACAGAATCCTTTATACGAGGACAATGAATTTGCCCTTCTTGATACTCATTATTACGGCGGAATCAAAAAGTATCAGTGGGTAACTCTTCCTATGGCAATTCACGGAGTAATCTGTAAAAAGGACGGCAGCGTAATTAATGTTAATTTCGGTGATAATCCGGGAGACCCTGTCGTTTGCATATCGGATATTCTTATTCATCTTGGTTCCGACCAGCTTGCAAAGAAAGGTTCTGTCGTTGTTGAAGGCGAAGACCTTAATGTTACTGTAGGCAGCATGCCTCTTAAGAAAGAAGAAAAGGAAGCTGTAAAGAAAAACGTACTTGCTATTCTTGCAAAGAAATATGGTATGGAAGAGAAGGATTTCATGTCCTGCGAACTTGAAGTTGTTCCTGCAGGAGATGCCAGGGACTTAGGCTTTGATTCTTCCATGATCATTGGATACGGTCAGGATGACAGAGTGTGTGCATATACCAGCGCACAGGCTATTTTTGATGTATCAAACGCTGACAGAACCTATGTATGCCTTCTTGTTGACAAAGAGGAAATCGGCAGCGTAGGCGCTACGGGAATGCATTCCAGATTCTTCGAGGATGCAGTATGCGAGATTCTTACAAAGTCCGGCTCTTATTCTGAACTTGATTTGAGACTTGCAATGTCCAATTCCCACATGCTTTCATCTGATGTTAGCGCTGCTTTCGATCCAAACTATCCTTCGGTATTTGAAAAGAAGAATGCCGCTTTCTTCGGTTACGGATGCGTATTTAACAAATTTACAGGTGCCAGAGGCAAGTCCGGAAGCAATGATGCCAATCCTGAGTACATTGCCAAAATCCGTAAAATACTTGACGAAGGTAACGTGTCCTATCAGACCGCAGAACTCGGAAAGGTAGATGCCGGCGGCGGCGGAACAATTGCCTATATTATGGGCAATTACGGTATGAATGTAATTGATTCCGGTGTAGCTGTTCTTAATATGCATGCACCTTGGGAGATTACAAGCAAAGTTGATATTTACGAAGCCTACAACACCTATAAGGTTTTCCTTCAGAATATTTAATTTGGGAATTGTTCTTAATTTTATTATGTGATATATTTACTGCACTAAAGGAGCGCTATGGAAACTATAAAAATCAGATATGCAAGCAATGAAATAGAAAAACTTCAGTACATTGACGGCAAGTCCGACTGGATCGATCTTCGTGCTGCCGAAAATGTAACTCTTAAGGCAGGAGAGTTTAAACTCATCAGTTTAGGTGTTGCAATGGAGCTTCCTGCAGGCTACGAAGCACACATTGTTCCCAGAAGTTCAACCTTCAAGAACTTTGGTGTTATTCAGACCAATCATTGCGGAATCATTGACGGAAGTTACTGCGGCAATGAAGATATCTGGCGTTTCCCTGCTTTGGCAGTTCGTGACACTGAAATACATGTGAACGACCGCATCTGCCAGTTCAGGATCATGAAGAATCAGCCTCAGATAGTCTTTGATGAGGTGGATGAGCTTCATGGCGCCGACAGAGGCGGATTCGGTTCCACAGGAAAGAATTAAATGTTTTTTATCAAAGAAAGAGGTAATAGAAATGGCAAAGGTTGATATTGTTTCCGGATTTCTGGGAGCAGGTAAAACAACACTTATTAAGAAACTTATCAAAGAAGCCGATTTGGGTGAGAAAGTCGTACTTATTGAAAACGAGTACGGTGAAATCGGTATCGACGGCGGATTCATGAAAGATTCCGGAATTGTGGTTGATGAGCTTAATTCGGGATGCATCTGCTGTACTCTTGTAGGCGATTTTGCCAAGGCGCTTACAGAAGTTATCGACAAGTATGATCCCGACAGAATCGTTATTGAGCCCAGTGGTGTAGGCAAGCTTTCCGATGTTATCAAAGCTGTAGAGGACATCCATGATGAAAGACTTTCCCTCAACAGTTTTACAACCATAGTTGATGCCGGAAAAGCCAAGATGTATCTTAAAAACTTCGGTGAATTCTTCAGTAATCAGGTTCAGTATGCAAGAACCATTATTTTAAGCCGTACTCAGCTTGTTAACGAAACCAAGGTTCTTCAGGATGTGGAACTTCTTAAGGCAATTAACGACAAGGCTACCATCATCACAACTCCTTGGGACGAACTTGACGGTAAGACTGTGCTTAATGCCATGGAAAAGACTGAAAGCTTTGAGGAAGACCTTCTTAAAGAAGCAGTGGAAGAAGCCAGAAAGCATCAAGAAGAGCATGATCATGAACATCATCACCATGATGGTGAGGAGTGCTGCTGCCATCATCACCACGACGATGACGAAGAATGCTGCCATCATCATCACGACGAAGATGAAGAATGCTGTCACCATCATCATGATGAAGATGAAGAATGCTGCCACCATCATCATGATGAAGATGAAGAATGCTGTCACCATCATGATCACGATGACGAAGAGGAATGCCCTCATTGTCATGAAAAGCACGGACATGATGAAGAATGCCATCACCATGATCATGACCACGAGCATCATCACGATCACGAGCATGAGCATCATCATCATCACCATCATCATGCAGATGAAGTATTTGACAGCTGGGGCAATGAAGGTCCAAAGAAGTATGACAGAGAGAGTCTCGATAAGATTCTTAATGAACTTGCAAAAGAAGACGGTGATTACGGTTTTATCTTAAGAAGTAAGGGTATTGTTCCCTCTACCGACGGTACATGGCTTCATTTCGATCTTACTCCCGGTGAGTACGAGATTCGTGAAGGTTCATCCGACGTTACAGGACGCCTGTGCGTAATCGGAAGCAAGCTTGATACTGCCAAGCTTAAGACATTATTTGAATTATAATCGGAGAAATTATGGAAACACCCGTATTTTTGATTAACGGTTTTCTTGAAAGCGGAAAGACCACTTTCATTTCGGAAACCATGAAGGATCCTCAGTTTAAAAATGCAGGAAACGTTCTTATATTGATGTGCGAAGAGGGAGAAGAAGAGTATGATGAAATCAACCTTGCCAAAAGGAATGTTTCCATACTTCCCGTTGAGGAATTAAGCCAGTTAAAGCCTGAGTTTTTAAAACAGCTGGATGTTTTTTACCACCCTGACATGGTTATGGTGGAATATAACGGTATGTGGAAGACCGAGGATTTCCTGGATTTGGAATTCCCGGATAACTGGATGATGGGCCAGATAATCACCCTCATCGATTCCGAAACCTTTAATAATTACTACAATAACATGAGAAGCTTTTTCGCGGATAATGTTAGGTTTTCGGATGTGGTAATCTGTAACAGAGTAGATGAAAACACCGATAAACTCTTTATGCGCCGATGCATTAAGCCTCTTAACAGACAGGCCAATATCATGTATGAAACAGCTGAAGGCATTGACAGTTCCGAAGTTGAAGAGGTACTTCCTTTTGATGTTAATGCCGATGTAATTGAAATAGAAGATGATGATTACGGTCTGTTCTATATGGATGCAATGGACAATCCTTCAAAGTATGCCGGAAAGAAGATTAAGTTTAAGGGTATGATGTTCTATAATGATAAAATACCCAAGAATTCCTTTGTTCCGGGCAGAATGGCTCAGAACTGCTGTGCCGAAGACAGAACATTCATCGGGTTCCTGGCCAAACCGCCCAAGGGAAAAGACGTATCCGAATATGTTCTTCGCGGCTGGTATAATATTGAAGCCGAAATCAAGGTGGAATTTGTACGTATGTACAAGGGCAAAGGTCCTGTAATGTATTGTACCAATATAACACCGGCTTCGTCACCGGAAGAGGAAGTTGTATACTTTACCTAGAATGTATTCTACAAATAATTAAGCGGACAGATCTCGCATCTGCCCGCTTATTTTTTTTGTTATTTATTTGTTATTTATTCCAGTTCGAAAGCTCCGGTATAAAGCTGATAGTAGCTTCCCCGGGCTTCAATCAATGCATCGTGAGATCCTCTTTCAATTATGCTTCCGTGATCAAGAACTATGATTACATCTGAGTTTTGTACTGTTGAAAGGCGGTGTGCGATAACAAATACGGTTCTGCCTTTCATAAGGGCATCCATACCTTTCTGTACCAATGCTTCGGTTCTGGTATCGATGGATGAGGTAGCCTCATCAAGAATCATAACCGGCGGATCCGCAACGGCAGCTCTGGCAATGCTGATAAGCTGGCGCTGTCCCTGTGAAAGGTTGGCACCGTTTGATGTGAGCATGGTATTGTAGCCTTCCGGAAGTCGGCTGATGAAATCGTGGGCATTGGCCAGTTTTGCGGCACTGATACAATCTTCGTCAGATGCGTCCAGACGGCCGTATCTGATGTTTTCCATAACAGTACCGGTAAAGAGGTTTACTTCCTGTAAAACCACGCCCAGGCTTCGTCTGAGGTATTTCTTCTGAATCTTGTTAATGTTAATTCCGTCATATCTGATCTTGCCGTCCGCTATGTCATAGAAGCGGTTGATAAGATTGGTAATTGTTGTCTTTCCGGCACCCGTGGCACCAACAAAAGCAACTTTCTGTCCGGGATTCGCATAGATGGAAATGTCTCTTAAAACAGGTTTTCCTTCTTCGTATTCGAAATCTACTTCGTTAAGTGTAATCTCACCCTTAAGTCTTGTATAGGTGATGGTTCCGTCTGCCTGATGAGGATGTTTCCAGGCCCACATTCCGGTACGCTCCGTAGTTTCGACAATTTCGCCGTTTTCTTCTTTGCATCTTACAAGTGTAACGTAGCCTTCATCTGCCTCGGCGTTTTCGGAAATAAGATCGTCAATTCTCTTTGCTGCGGCTATGGCCATGGCCACTGCGTTTATCTGGGATGAAATCTGGCCGATGGTACCCGTAAACTGCTTAACCATACCCATAAACGAGCAGACAACCGCAACGCTTAACGGTGCGGTTATGGAACCGTTTACTACAAGGTTTTTAATTGAAATATTGGTTACATTTAAATCGGAGCAGATAATGAATCCGCCG
>CACYBJ010000281.1 GCA_902772565.1 uncultured Lachnospiraceae bacterium
CGGTTCTTCAGATTCAGGGCGGCAAACTCGATCAGTTTACCAAGCCCAGAGGCATGAAGGCAGCCAAGAAGGACATGAAGGCGGCAATCCGTATGGATTTTGACGGACGTTTCGCCAAGTTCCTTAAGGAAAACAAAATGGGACTTTATATTGCCTATACCAAAGACAAAGAAGTGGCAGAAGCATTTGCCGAGGAACTTAAGGCAGAATTTCCTGAGATTAGCGGTGACATAATGATTGACCCGCTTTCGCTTTCCGTATCCTGTCACATCGGACCGGGAGCACTGGCTGTAGCGGCAAGCCGCATAATAGACGAAAACGATATTGTTAAATAATAGCCCAAAACCCCGATAAATAAAGGGTTTGATGGTTATGAGGGACAAAAAGAGTACGAGGGCAATACACTATATTTAGTGTTTGCCCTCTTTTTTTGACAAATTTTATCACAAAATATGGTGTTTCCCCCTTTACGAAATAAATAGATGTGCTATAATAGGTTTCAAACCGCCGCATACGGACAAAGCGGCAAGAAAATAGAAAAGAATCCAGAAAAGGGGTTCACATCCCCCGCATCTGCCGGGTGGGTAAAGCAAAACAAGGGGTGAAGAGTATGCAAATCATTAAGAGAAGCGGCGCCGAATCCAATTTCGATCCCGAAAAGATCATGGCAGCCATCAGAAAAGCAAACAACACCGTTCCGGAATCAGAGCAGCTTTCGGAGAAGGAAATCGAGGCCATCGAAGACAAGGTTGAAAGAAATCTTCGTGAAATGAGCCGTGCAGCCAGCGTGGAAGAAATCCAGGATATGGTTGAGAACCAGCTCATGAAATATCAGGCCTACACCATTGCCAGAAATTACATTACCTATCGTTACAAGAGAGCTCAGCTTCGTAAGGCCAACTCTACCGACAAGCAGATCATGAGCCTTCTTGAGTGCCAGAACGAAGAGGTTAAGCAGGAAAACTCCAACAAGAATCCGACCGTAAACAGCGTTCAGCGTGATTACATGGCCGGCGAAGTTTCAAAGGATATCACAAAGAGATTCCTTCTTCCCGAGGATATTGTTGAAGCACATGAAAAGGGCATTATCCATTTCCATGATGCAGACTACTTTGCTCAGCACATGCACAACTGCTGTCTCGTAAACCTCGAAGACATGCTCCAGAACGGAACAGTTATCTCCGAGACCATGATCGAGACACCTAAGAGTTTCTCGACTGCCTGCAACATTGCAACTCAGGCCATTGCCCAGATTGCAAGTTCACAGTACGGCGGACAGAGCATCTCCCTTGCACATCTCGCTCCTTTCGTTGATGTATCACGTCAGAAGGCAAGAGCACAGGTTAAATCCGAACTTGAATCCCTTAATAAGGATTTCACCGAGGAAGAAGTTAACAAACTTGCGGAACTTCGCGTTCTTGACGAAATCAAGCGCGGCGTTCAGATGATTCAGTACCAGGTTATTACCCTCATGACCACCAACGGTCAGGCTCCTTTCGTAACAGTATTTATGTACATCGGAGAGGCTCCCAAGGGCAGAACAAGAGATGACCTTGCTCTTATCATCGAAGAGATGCTCAACCAGAGAATCCTCGGCGTAAAGAATGAGAAGGGTGTTTATATCACACCTGCATTCCCGAAGCTCATCTATGTTCTTGAAGAGGACAATATCAAAAAGGACAGCAAATACTGGTATCTCACAGAGCTTGCAGCCAAGTGTACCGCCAAGAGAATGGTACCTGACTACATCTCCGAAAAGATTATGAAGAAACTTAAGGGCGGCGACTGCTACACATGTATGGGTTGCAGAAGCTTCCTTACACCGGACCGTTTCACAGCAGCAGGCGTTGGAAACATTGCTCACGCTTTAAACTATGTGGAAGGCCAGAAGAAGTACTACGGACGTTTCAACCAGGGCGTTGTTACTCTTAACCTTGTGGATGTGGCTTGTACATCCGAAAGAGACATGGAGAAGTTCTGGGAGATTCTTGACGAAAGACTTGATCTCTGCTACAGAGCACTCATGGCAAGACACAAGAGACTTCTCGGAACACCTTCCGATGTTGCTCCAATCCTTTGGCAGTACGGTGCACTTGCAAGACTTAAGAAGGGTGAAGTAATCGATCCGCTTCTTTTCAACGGATATTCAACCATTTCCCTCGGATATGCGGGTCTTTGCGAATGTACAAAGTACATGACAGGAAAGAGCCACACCGATCCGGATGCTACACCTTTCGCACTTGAACTCATGCACAAACTTAACGATGCATGTGCAAAGTGGAAGGCAGATACAAACATCGACTTCTCAATCTACGGCACACCGCTTGAGTCCACGACCTACAAGTTTGCAAAGTGCCTTCAGAAGAGATTCGGTATCATTCCGGGCGTAACAGACAAGAATTACATCACAAACAGCTACCATGTTCATGTAACCGAGCAGATGAGCGCATTCGAAAAGCTCAAGTTCGAGTCACAGTTCCAGGAACTTTCACCGGGCGGTGCCATCAGCTACGTAGAAGTTCCTAACATGGAAAACAATATTGATGCGGTACTTTCCGTAATGCAGTACATTTACGACAATATCATGTACGCAGAGCTTAATACCAAGAGCGATTACTGCCAGGTATGCGGCTACACCGGTGAAATACAGATCATCACCGACAAGCACGGAAAGCTTGTTTGGGAATGCCCGAACTGCGGCAACCGCGACCAGGACAAGATGAATGTTGCAAGACGTACTTGCGGCTACATCGGAACCCAGTTCTGGAATCAGGGAAGAACTCAGGAAATCAAAGAAAGAGTTTTGCATTTATAAAAACAACATAGCTGACATAAAGCCTGCTCTCTGTGAGAGTGGGCTTTTTTTATGAGGAAAGGTTATGTTCTGCATTCCTTATCTTGCAGATTATGTAAAAAAAGATGAGCATGTATCAGATGTGATAACAGTTGCAAGGC
>CACYBJ010000282.1 GCA_902772565.1 uncultured Lachnospiraceae bacterium
TATAACGGAATACAGGAAACTCTCAGTTATACGCCTGTCCACGGAACGGATTGGATGCTCACTTATCTTGTACGTGAAAGCGTCATCCGCGATCAGATCGATAATATCTCCGACGGTATCATAAAGAGAAGCCTTATTCTTTCTCTTATTACTGCCCTTGTGCTGCTTGGAATAACCATTTACCTTGTGGTACAGACCAGAAAGACCGTTAAGCTTATTTCCGAAAGGGAGTCGGCAGAAATGCTTAAGCATGAACTTGAGGAGAAGGTCGCCCTTCAGGACGAGCTTCTTGCCCAGGAGAAAATGAGCCGACGCCAGGACGACATGATTACGGCGCTTTCTTCCGATTACCGAAGCGTTTACTATATTGATTATGACAGCGGCGAAGGCATATGCTACCGAAATATCAGTTCCGAATACGACCTGATTTCCGCCGGTGAAACCTTTGATTTCAAAAAGAAAGTTGTGGAATATGCCAATACTTTCGTAACTGACGAATACAGACAGGCGTTTCTTGATTTCGTAAAGCCGGAAGCTGTCAGGGAAGGACTTAAGAATAATCCTATAATCTCCTTCAGATACCTGGTTAGAAGAGGCGGAGAGGAAAGCTATGAAATGCTCCGAATGGCGGGCGTCAGAACTCCGGATGAAAGGTCCGATGATATTATCCATGCCGTTGGTGCGGGCTTTACAAACATCGATGCCGAAATGAGAGAAACCATGGCGAAGAACCAGGCTCTTTCCGATGCTCTTGAGACTGCCGAGGAAGCAAGCCGTGCCAAGACAGTATTCCTTTCAAACATGAGTCATGAGATCAGAACTCCTATGAATGCCATTATCGGCCTTAATTCTCTTGCCCTGAGAAATCACGATCTTCCGAGGGAAACCAGGGAATATCTTGACAAAATAGGTGAAAGTGCAAGACATCTTTTGGGTCTGATAAATGATATTCTGGATATGAGCCGTATTGAGTCCGGAAGAATAGTTCTCCGCAAAGAAGAATTCTCCTTCCGATCAATGTTAGAGCAGATAAACACCATGGTTATGTCCCAGTGCAGCGAGAAGGGACTCACTTATGAATGCAACGTAACAGGTGGCGTTGCCGATTACTATATCGGCGATGACATGAAACTTAAGCAGGTGCTCATAAATATCCTGAGTAATGCCATTAAGTTCACCGATGCTCCGGGAAGCGTCAGACTTTCCGTTGACAGAACCAACGTATTTGATGGAAGAAGCACAATCAAGTTCGTCATAAAGGATACAGGTATCGGAATCGATGAAGCCTTCCTTCCGAAGATATTTGATTCCTTTACACAGGAGGACGACAGCCGCAACAATAAATACGGAAGTACCGGCCTTGGAATGGCCATTACAAAGAACCTTGTGGATCTGATGAACGGAACCATTTCCGTGGAATCAAAGAAGGGTGAGGGTACACAGTTTACGGTTGTAATCACCTTAAATAATTGTGAGCATCAAAACTATGACAGCAACTATGTAAATCTTAAAGATCTTCGTATCCTTGTTGTCGACGACGATGAGGTTGCCGCACAGCATGCAAGACTTGTACTTGATGAAGCAGGTATTAATTCCGATTTCGCACTTTCAGGTGAAGAGGCCCTTAACATGCTGGAGGTGGCTCATACCAAGCATGAGCACTACGGTCTGGTGCTTCTGGACTGGAAGATGCCGGAAATGGACGGTATCGAAGTCGCAAGGCGCATAAGGGAACGCTATGACCGGGAAACTACGGTTATCATCCTTACTTCCTATAACTGGGATGAGATCATGAACGATGCCCTTCATGCCGGAGTAGACAGCTTCCTTGCCAAGCCGCTGTTTGCATCCAACGTAATAGATGAATTCGAGAGGATAGCACGAAAGAACAATCCACAGGGTATTAATAAGAAACACACAACCAACCTGGAAGGCCGCAAGGTGCTCCTTGCCGAAGACATGGAAATCAATGCGGAGATCATGAAGGAAGTGCTGGCCATAAAGGGCATAGTAACGGAAACCGCCGCCAACGGAAAAATAGCGCTTGATATGTTCTCCGAAAGTGCCGAATCCTACTATGATGCCATACTGATGGATGTGCGCATGCCGGAAATGGACGGTCTGGAAGCCACAGCCGCCATCAGAGCTCTTAACAGGGCAGATGCGAAGAGCGTACCGATCATTGCCATGACGGCAAATGCCTTCGATGAGGACGTTCAGAGATCCCTCCAGGTGGGCATGAATGCTCATCTTTCAAAGCCTGTGGAACCGGAAAGGTTATACGGCTGTCTTGAAGAATTTATAGCTCTTAGGGATGAGGCGGAAAGGAGCGACGGATGAAAAGGATACTGCTAAGCACCGGTGCGAAAAGAAAGGTCCTTGTGGTTGAGGACGAGCGTATCAACCGGGAGATACTCTTTCACATTCTTTCTGAAGAGTACGAAGTTATATGTGCCGAAAACGGACGCCAGGCCGTTGACATACTTCATAAAGATGACGACAGTATTTCTCTGATACTTCTGGATCTTATGATGCCTGTCATGAGCGGAACGGAGGTGCTAAGAATCTGCCGCTCGGAGGAAAAACTCTCACGCATTCCCGTAATTGTCATGACTCAGGACGAGGAAGCGGAGGTTTCCATTATACGTGCCGGCGCCGACGACTTCATAAAGAAGCCTTACAATATGCCGGAGGTTATACTGGCAAGATGCGAGAGGATCATTGAACTTTACGAGAAGAAACGACTCATTGATTCTGCGGAAATAGACCCTCTGACAGGCCTTTACACTGCCGATTTCTTCTTTGAATACATCAGGCAGATGGAAAAGTACAGTGATGCCGAAATGGATGCTGTGGTAATGGACATAGAGCATTTCCATCTGGTTAACGAAATCTGCGGAAGAAGCGAAGGCGACAGGATTCTGAAAACAATAGGTTTAATGATCGCTTCGGAGCTGAGCGGCAGTTACGGTATAGCCTGCAGATGCGCGGCAGATACTTTCTACGTTTACCACCCATCATCAGCCGATTACTCCGAGCTTGCAGGTAAGATACTGGGTGAAGTCGCCGCCGAATCCTTTGAGAAAGCCAATATCAGAATACGCATCGGCGTTAACAAAAATGTGGACAGAAACGACCCGCCGGAGCAGTGGTTCGATCATGCGAAAATGGCCTGCGACGGGCTTAGGGGCGATTATACAAGGCAGTTGGCCTACTATGACAGCGAAGCACATGACAGGCAGCTGTACCATGAAAGGCTCATACGCGACGTTGACTCCGCTATTGTCAACAGGGATTTCGTTGTTTATTATCAGCCTAAGTATGATATATCGGGTGATGTGCCGGTTCTTAGAAGTGCCGAGGCGCTTATCAGATGGAAACACCCGGAACTCGGTATGATAAGTCCCGGAGACTTTATTCCGCTGTTTGAAGGCAACGGTCTTGTGCAGAAACTTGACCGTTTTGTATGGGAAGAAGCCGCATCACAGATAAAAAAATGGAAAGAAGAGTATAATGTTGCTCTTCCGGTTTCAGTGAATGTATCAAGAATTGATATTTTCGATCCGGAACTTGAGAGCAGGCTTCTTAGGATACTTGATAAAAACGGTCTTTCTGCTTCCGAACTCTTGCTTGAGATAACGGAAAGCGCTTATTCGGACAGCCAGGAAAGACTTATAGAAGTGGTAAACAGCTTAAGAAAAAGGGGATTCAGAATAGAAATGGACGACTTCGGTTCCGGCTATTCGTCGCTTAACATGCTTACCACCATTCCTATAGATGTGCTTAAGATGGACATGAAATTCGTCCGGAACATGCTGAGGGATGAAAAGAGTCTTAAACTTTGCGAACTGGTAATGGACATTTCCAGATTCTTAAACGTTCCGGTGGTGGCCGAGGGCGTTGAAGAGAAGGCCCAGCTTGACAAACTGAAGGCAATGGGCTGTGAGAATATTCAGGGTTTTTATTTTTCCAGACCGCTTCCGGCAGAAGAGTTTAAGGAACTGTTTGGTTAGGGTGAGTACCGCAGGAATTAGTGAGAGCATCAAAAGATTGGACTTTTTTTGAAAAAGTGCTATAATATCGAACTATATGTGTTTTATTTTCGTAGCAAAACTATTAAATTATTAATAAGGTGAGGAGAAAAAATGCGAAAAGGAAAGCTCATTAGTTCATTAATGCTGTCAGCAGTAATGTTATTTTCAATAGTTGTACTGCCGACATCATCACTCAGTGTGGTTGATACAGCCTATGCATTAGGAGATTCCTATACAGTAGATGAAAATGTTGTTTTCACAGCTCAGGCGGAAGAGGTAGAAGAGCCTGAACCTGAACCGGTGGCTACACCAAGCGAAGCAGCAAAGACCGGTGATACCGCAAACATCCCGGGACTTATCGCACTTGTGGTAGTTTCTCTTACAACTTTTATCGGCGCGCTTTTACTTATGAGACGCGAAGATAAAGAATCTTTAGAATGATTTGATTAAACGGAGGCAGATATACTGTCTCCGCTTTTTTGTACTAAAAATGCATATTTCATGTTTGCTCTGTACTTGTGGCGACAAATCCTTTAGTATAAGAGCGGAAGGAGGGACGATATATGGAAGATTTAAACATTATCGCAGCCCCGGACCTTAATGATAAACTGAATAAACTGAAGGATTACATTAAGAGCCTCGGTTCTCTTGCCGTAGGATTTTCCGGCGGCGTCGATTCAACCTTCCTTCTGGTAGTTGCCCATGAAGTCCTCGGCGACAGGGCCCTTGCGGTAACCGGGGCAGATGCGTCCATCCCCCGGCGTGAGCTTAAAGAGGCCGAAGAGTTTTGCAGGACCCGGGGCATAAAGCATGCTCTGGCAGATGTGGATCCTTTAAAGATTCCCGAGTTCCGCCACAACAGCCCCGACAGATGTTACCACTGTAAGCGTAGCATCTTTACGGAAATAAAGCGTATTGCCGAATCCCACGGCATTGAGTACGTGGCCGAAGGTTCCAACATGGACGACCTGGGAGATTACAGGCCCGGTCTTAAGGCAGTAAGCGAGCTCGGTGTCACAAGCCCGCTGCGAACAGCAGGTCTTTATAAAAAGGACATTCGCCTGCTTTCAAAAGCCATGGGTCTTCCCACATGGAATAAGCCGGCATATGCCTGCCTTGCCTCCAGATTTGTATACGGCGAGGAAATAACCGAAGAAAAGCTGCACATGATAGATGAGGCGGAGCAGTTTTTGATAGAACTGGGCTTCTTCGAGGAAAGAGTAAGGCTTCACGGAAACATGGCAAGAATCGAAGTTCCCGCAGCAGACATTGAAAGGCTGGCATCAGCCCCCGTCCGTGAAGCAGTATATAAACGGTTTAAAGAACTTGGGTTTATGTATGTATCTCTTGATCTTGGGGGATACAGGATGGGAAATATGAATCTCGTCATGACTTCGAAGAAGCCATGACAGTATTCCGAAGGAATACGTCCAACGTCATGACTTCGAAGAAGTCATGACAGTATTTCGAAGAAATACGTCTAACGTCATGACTTCGAAGAAGTCATGACGATAAACGATGTGATGACGCAGCAGGCGCGTCATCATACGAGCACCAAGCCTGCGCAAGGTATAGAAAATGAATATTACACAGATTAAATACGTACTTGAAGTAGCCACCTCCCGCTCTATGAGAGAGGCCTCCACAAAACTTTATGTTTCGCAGCCGGCCTTATCCCTGAGTATCCG
The DNA here is from genome assembly GCA_902772565.1 of uncultured Lachnospiraceae bacterium. Taxonomy (GTDB): domain Bacteria; phylum Bacillota; class Clostridia; order Lachnospirales; family Lachnospiraceae; genus UBA3775. The sequence goes on from CACYBJ010000282.1 coordinate 5,723, forward strand.
CGAGCTTGAAGAGGAACTGGGCATACTGATATTTGAAAGAACCAACAAAGGTATCTCTCTTACGGAAGAGGGAAGAGAGTTTGTGGCATATGCCAAAAAAGTTGTAGGTCAGTATGAAATACTGGAAGACCGTTACCTTTCCAAGGACAGCGATAAGGAACGTTTCTCCGTATCCACCCAGCATTACAACTTCGCCATAAAAGCATTTACGGAGCTGGTTAAAAAAGAAAATCCGGACAAATTCGTATTCTCCATTCACGAAACCAAGACCCGACAGGTGCTTGAGGACGTGGGCAGCCTTAAGAGCGAAGTTGGTATTGTATCTTTCTCCAACGAAAGCGAAAGCGTTATCAAAAAGCTTTTTAAGGAATATCAGCTGGAATTCGTTCCCCTTATGAGAAGGGACGCCTATATTTACGTCTGGAATAATCACAAGCTGGCAGGACGCAAGGAAATCTCCCTTGAGGAACTTTCGGATTACCCCTGTGTGCTCTTTGACCAGAGTGACGACAGCAATTTCTATCTGACGGAAGAGGCTTTGGGAGACTACGACTTCAAGAAGGTAATAAAGTCCGATGACAGAGCCACATCCATGGAGATGTTCGCCACCCTTAATGCCTTTTCCATCGGAAGCGGCATGCTTTCGGGAGACGAGGCCATACTTAAAGGTCTTGTATCCATTAAGCTTAAGGAAAACGATCCCCTTACCATCGGTTATATTACCAGAAAGGGAAGCGCACTTTCGGTATACGGTAGTTCCTACATCGAAGAACTTCTTAAGTTCAAAGAGTTATAAACCGGCACATTATAAACCATATATACAAGAATCTGCCCTGAGGCTGCCTGACGGCGGCCTCTTTTGTTTTTGTGAGACCGGTGCCGGAACTGCGTCGGCAAATCAGACGATTATTGAGAATGACGCTTGCGATAAGTGCGACTTATCACATACGATAAAAACGCCGTAATTTTCAAAGTTACATCCCCGTGGTATGATTGGCTCATCAAATGAAGGAGGCACGGAAATGAATTCCAGGACTAAAACACAAAAAGTCATGTGCATGCGAATGCAAGGCTCTCGGGCAAGTTATATGGCCGGTGCGCGGAATTGTTCGTGCATCCGAATTGAATAAGGTGTTGATTTATTACAACATATATGCCATTTGCCCGGGAGAAAACAATGTTTTGCTGCCGGGCTTTTTTTACCGGTAAAGAGAGAGTAAAGAGAATTTAAGTATTCAAGAGAGAGTAAAAGAGAATTAACCGGGAAACCGGATTTAGGGAAGTCAATTTAAAATATAGAACAAAAGGAGACAAAACAATGAGCGATTATAAATTTGAAACATTACAGTTACACGTAGGACAGGAACAGGCAGATCCGGCAACAGATTCCAGAGCGGTTCCGATTTATCAGACAACATCATATGTATTCCATAACAGCGAAGATGCTGCAGACAGATTCAGCCTTAAGGCAGGCGGCAACGTTTACGGAAGAATTACAAACTCAACTCAGGGCGTACTCGAGCAGAGAATTGCAGCCCTTGAAGGCGGTACAGCAGCTCTTGCTGTAGCTTCCGGTGCAGCAGCTATCGCATATACCATCCAGGCTCTTGCTCAGCAGGGCGAGCACATCGTTGCACAGAAGACCATCTACGGCGGTAGCTTTAACCTTCTTAACAACACACTTCCGCTTTATGGTGTAGACACAACCTTCGTTGATGCGCACAACCTTGCTGAAGTTGAAGGAGCTATCAGGGAAAATACCAAGGCAATCTACCTTGAGACTCTTGGCAATCCTAACAGTGATATTCCTGACATCGACGCTATTTCTGAGATTGCTCACAAGCACGGTCTTCCGGTAGTGGTTGATAACACATTCGGTACACCTTACCTTATCAGACCCATCGAGCATGGTGCAGATATCGTTGTTCATTCCGCAACAAAGTTCATCGGCGGACACGGAACAACCCTCGGCGGTATCATCGTTGAAGGCGGCAAGTTCGATTTCAAGGCAAGCGGAAAGTATCCTAACATCTCCGAGCCGAACCCAAGCTACCATGGTCTTGCATTCTACGATGCATTAGGTCCTTCAGCTTTCGTAACATACATCAGAACAATTCTTCTTCGTGATACAGGTGCAGCAATTTCACCGTTTAACGCATTCCTTCTTCTTCAGGGCGTTGAGACACTTTCACTTCGTCTTGAGAGACATGTTGAGAACACAAAGAAGGTTATTGAGTACCTTTCAAAGCATCCTCAGGTTGCTCACATCAATCATCCTTCAATCGAGTCTCATCCGGATCACGAATTATACAAGAGATACTTCCCGAACGGTGGCGGTTCAATCTTCACCTTCGATATCAAGGGAACTCAGGAAGATGCATGGAGGTTCATTGACAGCCTTAAGATCTTCTCACTTCTTGCTAACGTAGCCGATGTTAAGAGCCTTGTTATCCATCCTGCAACAACAACTCATTCTCAGCTTCCAGCAGATGAGCTTGCAGCACAGGGAATCAAGGAGACAACAATCCGTCTTTCCATCGGAACAGAACACATTGATGATATTATTGCTGACCTTGAAAACGGTTTTGCAGCAATCAGATAATATAAACCAAGTAAAATTAAATCCATGGCAAAAGTAATAGTTGGAATGTCTGGAGGCGTAGATAGTGCGGTGACTGCTTACCTTTTAAAGCTCGCGGGCTTTGAAGTGGTAGGGGTCACCCTTCGCACGTGGATGAGCGCCGACGGAAAAGAAAGCAGATGCTGTGAAATAGACGACGCCAGGCGTGCAGCCTACAAGATCGGTATACCCTACTACGCCTTAAACTGCATTATGGAGTTTAAGAATACCGTAACGGATCCTTTTATCGAGGATTACATAAAGGGTATCACGCCGAACCCCTGCGTCATCTGCAACCGCACTGTAAAATGGGACAAAATGATCTACACCGCAGGGGTAATGAACGCTCAGTACATTGCCACGGGTCACTATGCCAATATCGTAAAACTTGATAACGGCAGATACACGGTGGGCCGTGCGGCATATGCCGGAAAAGACCAGACCTACATGCTCTACAGACTCACCCAGGAGCAGCTTTCGAAGACTCTTATGCCTCTGGGAAATCTTTCCAAGGAAGAGGTAAGGGAGATTGCAAGAAAAGCCCGGATCCCTGTGGCGGAGAAGGCAGATTCACAGGAAATCTGCTTCGTAACCGACGGAAACTACGCGGAGTATGTGGAAACCTTTGCGGAATGCGACATACCTCCGGAAGGAAACTTCGTAACGGAAGACGGCACCGTAGTGGGTCGCCACAAAGGAATCATCCATTATACCGTGGGACAGCGCAGAGGACTTAATATCGCCATGGGTTACCCTGTGTATGTAAAGGAAATAAGGGCTGAGTCCAACGAAGTTGTGATTGGCCCCGAGGAGTGTTTATTCAGCAAGGAAATTCTGGTAAGAGACCCTAATTTCTTAAGCATTGCGGGGCTTTCCGAAGGAGAAAAACTCCGCTGTAAAATAAGGATCAGATACCATCACGCAGGTCAGTCGGGAACCATAGAAAAACAGGGCGAGAGGATAAAAGTGGTGTTTGACGAGCCTGTAAGGGCAGCGGCCCCGGGCCAGTCGGCGGTATTCTACGACGAGAACGAATATGTTATCGGCGGCGGAATCATTGATAAGTAGTATTTATCACTAACGATAAAACATAAAGAATTTTCAAAAGACATCTGTGATGATAGTATGTAGTCACAGTGATAAGGCAATAATACCAAGGAAAGGAGCGCGGAAATGAAAA
>CACYBJ010000283.1 GCA_902772565.1 uncultured Lachnospiraceae bacterium
ATGAGTCTTAAAATACCGAAATCCTTGGAATCGGCAACTGAAAGAGCTCTTAAGTTAACCCCTGCTTCTTTAAGAGCTGTGAGAGCCTCAAGAAGTACGCCCGGTTTGTTTTCAAGAAATGCAGATAACTGTGTAATTGCCATAATATACCTCCCCATAGGTTACTGTACTATTATTTTACCATGTTTCTCCGACAATGAATACCGTCAGAAAGCACAACGCAATGAAAAATATCCGTTGTGCAATCCATTACGTCACGGCACAGAAAATTAGTGAAGTTTTCTCTTGTCGATTACTCTTACAGCTTTACCTTCGGAACGTTCGATGGACTTAGGAGCCACAAGATGAATCTTAGGATTGATTCCAAGCATTGATTTCATGGCAGAATTAAGATCACGCTCGCGCTGCTGGATCTCAGCTACCTTATCGGAGAACTTGTCGCTTGAAAGTTCTACATAGATATCGAAGGTATCGGTGTTGTTTACTCTGTCTACAACGATCTGATAGTTTGGTGTGTAACCTTCCTGTAAAAGAACTGTTTCGATCTGGCTCGGGAATACGTTTACGCCACGGATGATCATCATGTCATCGCTTCTGCCGAGAGGCTTGGACATTCTTACATGTGTACGGCCGCAGGAGCACTTTTCTCTGTTAAGAATGCAGATATCCTTTGTTCTGTAACGAAGAAGCGGGAAGGCTTCTTTGTCAAGGCAGGTAAAGACGATTTCACCCTCGGAACCGTCCGGAAGAACTTCGCCGGTCTTAGGATCGATGGTTTCAACATAGAAGTGGTCTTCGTTAATGTGCATGCCCTTCTGCTCTTCACATTCGAAAGCAACGCCGGGGCCTGACATTTCGGTGAGACCGTAAATATCGTAGGCTTTGATTCCAAGACTCTTTTCGATCTGCTCGCGCATTTCCTGAGTCCATGGCTCTGCACCGAAGATACCTGCTCTGAGCTTATTGTCCTCCGGCTTGTAACCTCTCTCTGCAAGAGACTCGCCGAGGTAGGCAGCGTAGGACGGAGTACAGCAAAGAACTGTTGCATTAAGATCCATCATAAACTGAATCTGTCTGTCGGTGTTACCGGATGACATAGGAAGTGTGAGGCAGCCAACCTTGTGTGAACCGCCATGAAGACCTGCACCACCGGTGAAAAGTCCGTAGCCGTAGGCCACCTGAACAACGTCGTCCTTGCTTCCGCCTGTTGCAACGATGGCACGGGCACAGCACTCTTCCCACATGTCAACATCGTTCTGTGTGTAGAAAGCAACCACACGCTTTCCGGTAGTACCGGATGTGGAGTGGATTCTTACGCAGTTTTTGATATCGGTAGCAAGAAGTCCGTAAGGATAGGCCTCACGAAGGTCGTCCTTTGTAAGGAAAGGAAGTTTCTTAATATCGTCAACGCCCTTAATGTCTTCCGGCTTAACGCCCTTTTTATCCATAAGGTCACGATAGTATTTTACATTCTCATAAACATGTTTAACCTGTTTTACGATTTTCTCATTCTGTATCGCAAGAACTTCTTCTCTTGATGCAGTTTCAATTTCCGGCTGAAAATAATTAGACATTTTTCTCTCCTTTGGAAATGATGCATTACGCATTATATTATCCCGTTTACCGGGCAAAAACCAACCGATAACCATTGTAGAATATTTTTGTGCATTACGCCACAAAAAAGTGAATGTTTTTCTTATGTTTATTTCAACTGTCAAAAACCTTTTACGCGGCAGTATCAGTCATTAAATGCCAGGCCGGAAAGAAATGCGTCACAGGCACCGGTGGATTCCGTCTCAAGCGCCGTCCTTATGTACAGATGCACGTAGTAAACCGCATTCTTCCGAAACACCGCATATGATTTTCCGGTCATGCCGGTATCCTGCACCTTATAGGTATAACGGAAGCCTCGGGCCTCCGCCCCTGCGATTTTAAGAGACTTAAGGTCTTCCGCCTCAATGCCGAAGGGACTGTTGCCTTTTATTATGCTCTTGCGCATATTTGCCGCAAAATCCTCCGGTTTTAACAGGACTTTTACAAATGCGTTTATTTTCTTCACGCCCACCGCAAAGATCATGTGCGCCTCAGGATTTGAAAGGCATACACCCTCGCCCTCTTTTAAGAATTTAAGTTTACTGCGTTCCTCATCGTCCATAACATGAAATCCTGCGGGACAGGGGACGTTTAATTCGTTGTTTATAAGCATGCTGCACCTCGCAAAAAAGCGTAGCAGTCACGCTGCTACGCTTTTTCTATTAATCATTCTGTTTTAGCCTTCTGTGATAAAACCGTCTGTTTCCGTTCCGTTACTGTTTGTGATTACATCTTCAGAAACAAATTCAATTACCGTCAACTCAGGTCTTTCATATGCGATTTTATTATTCATTGTTATAGTCCCCTCTTGATATTCTATGAAGCCACAACGCTCTGATATTTACCTGCTGCGGACTCTACCGTAACCATTGCTCTGAGTGTATTGGACAGACCTGACTTTTCATAATCCGTCATTACGCTTGCCTTGTCTATGGTAACAAGTCTCGCATATCCGATAGGTGATACAGTCAGTTTATCGGGATTTAAATCCTCCCAATAACCTAAAGAATTAAACTCTAAGTCGGTACCGAGTTCACCAAACGGTATAGTCGATGTTTCAAAGCACCTCTCGCTGACAATAATCATATCAGTACCGGGCCATGTC
>CACYBJ010000284.1 GCA_902772565.1 uncultured Lachnospiraceae bacterium
GTAAGACTGCCCTTGAAATCAATTTTAAGAGGAATATTGGCAAATACCTTGGCATTGCCGGTGATAATTTCTCCAACTTCGCCGTTTCCTCTGGTGACGGCACGGACAAGTTCGCCGTTTTCGTAGGTAAGAACTATGGTAAGTCCGTCCATTTTCCAGCTGAGTACGCCCTCATGTTCTCCAAGCCATGAAATTAAAGTATCCACGCTCTTAGTCTTATCCAGACTAAGGCATGGAGTCTCGTGTTTGAACTTGGGAAGTTCACTTAATATTTCATAGCCTGCTTTATGAGTGGGACTGCCGGAAAGGACTGTCCCACTCTCCTTTTCAAGACTTAAAAGTTCATCGTAGAGCCTGTCATACTCGAAGTTGCTCATTATCTCCCGGTCTTCCTGCTCATAGGCTTTGGCGGCCTGATCAAGAAGGGCCGTGAGTTCTTTCTGTCTTTCACTTACCATACTGTTGTCACTTTCAAGTAAAACCTAGGAATTATTATTGTTATTGCCGTTATTGTTACCATTATTGCCGTTATTGTTTCCACCGGCTTTAAGTTTAAACATCTTATAGGCAAATATCTCTCCCGAAACAACCAGTGCCAGCACTGCAAAAAGAATTAATGCAAGCATGATTATTTTGTTGTTTCCGGATTCATTCTTTTCTTTGGAAGATTTAGTCTGCTTTTGTTGGTCAGACTCTCCGTCGTCGGAGGAGTCTGCATCTGCCGATTTATTATCGCCTGAAGAACTCTGGGAAGATGAACCTTCGCTGGAATTCTTGGTATCGGTGCTTAGTGTGATACCGTTGCCGTTACCTGTAGAACCTACGATAATACCGTCATTGGAATTCTGGGCGATAAAACCTGCCATCCAGGCAAGAGGAGCATTCCAGTTAATTGTACACTCGTTGGCTGACCATGCTTCAATGCTGTCCATGTAGCATTTCATCGGAGGAATGGCACCGCTCTTCCAGCCCGATCCGCGAACCCATGGGTCTTCCATACCGGAGTTCGGACCGCCGGTAAGTACGCCGCAAGGAGCCAGCGGGAATGCCGGATCAATCTGGTTGGACCAGAATCTGTGATGCGGATAGATGGATGTATGTGTACCATAGCCTGTTACATAGGAATTATCCATCGGGTTTCTTCCGAGGATATATGACATACCGTCCATAGCACCGTCTAAGTACTTCTGTTCATCGGAAAGCATGTAGGCATATGCCATAACAATGGAGTTATTTACAACGAAACCGTTGGAACCCCAGGCATAACCCTGGTTGGTATTGGTTGCCGAAATATTGCCCTGAGCGTAAGGCACGCCGTAGCCCTGTTCTGCTTCTTTCTTTAAGTAAATATCGGCTGCTGCCTTGATATTCTTAACGGCTGCTTCATATACCGTAGAAGAAATCTTATCTTTGTTTATTGCCAGAGAAAGAGTTCCGCAGGCAGATGTGTGACCCCAGTCAAGGGATGAAAACTGATCCTTGGACTCTCCGCCGTTAAGGGTGGTTGTAAGGGTTGTATAGAAGTCAGATGCCTTCATATCGGTAAGATATGTATCATCACCGGTGCTGATGTAAAGTTCGCATGCAGCCCAGTAGAATTCATCTGTAACATCGTCGTCGCCGTAGGCACCGCCGCCGTGAGTATCGCCCTCAAGAGGTGCATACATGTCAGGGTGAGCCTTGGCTGCGGCATATGTCCTCTTGGCAATATCAAGACATGTGTCAGCAAATGTATCATCAATACCCTTCCAAAGTCTTGCTGCCTGTGCGGCACATGCTGCCACATTAAGTGTTGCAGCCGTTGTAGGAGGATAAAGAAGTCTCTTTTCGGTATCGTCGGAAGGCTTCATGCCGAGAGCTGTCCAGTTTTCATCATTTACCTTATGGTAAACCATGTCCTTAAAGCTGCCGTCGGCAACAAGCATCTTGTTCATCCATTCCATTTCCCAACGTGCTTCGTCAAGAAGGTCGGGATAACCGTTGTTATTCTCGGGAATGTTCATGGTTCCGTCGGCATAGCAGTCTTCGTTGCCTGTGAACAGCGCACACTCGTACTGATTCTGAAGGGTCCAGAGGGAAATACCGCCGTTAACAACATACTTACCGTGGTCGCCGGCATCATACCAGCCACCGGTTACATCCTGAGTGCCGGAACTACCGGTATAGCCCCAGGTCTGGAAGATTTCAGCCACATCGGAGGTGTGGCCGGCATCTCTTGAAAGACCGTTAACGTCGCCGGATGTAATGAAATCGCTCTTAATCTCGATAGCAGAACGGTTCTGATAGAAATAATTGAGGGCATCATAAAGAAGTGCAGAATACTTTACGGAACCGTCAATATCAAACTCTCTTGACCCCGCTCCGCCCTTGGTTTCGATATAGAAACCTTCACCGGAACCGTCATACTCGGTAAAGTCAAGAACATGGACATTGTCCCCCGAATCGGCATCGTAACCGAACACCGTTGAAGTACCTGTATATACAGTTTCGCCGCTGCTATTCTTCAGATAGAACTCAACACCGCTTTTGCTATCCGAAAGAAGTGTTGCCTTCTTTGACATATTCGAGAAATAACCCACCTGATTTGTAAGAACATCAGATCTCACCCACTTTTCCTCCTCTACATAATCGTTTTCATTGGATGTAAGGTCCACAAGGGACATGTTATCAAAAGTAATAACTGTTCCGGCCGGGAAGCACCCACCGCTGGTGTACTGGCCGTCGCCGCCCAGATGGAAGGCCCACTCGGCAACTTCCATGCTCTGGCTTGCAGTAAATGTAACCGATACGTTCTTGGTTTCATTGGCTCCTATCTGAATAGGGTCCCAGGTCTGGTCCAGATCGTAACCGTTACTCATGTTGTGCCAGATTTCAACAGTACCTTCATAATTACCGATTTTGGTATAGTACTTACCGGCGTTGGATGCGGTTATCGAGTAGTCCACCTGGTACTGATGTCCCGCAACAATGGTGAGTCCCCTGTGTCTGAACTGACAATCCCACCTGTCTTCGCCGCCGTTGGAGGCGCCGCCGGGGTTTACTATTGTAATTTGGTAGGCTCCATCCACAAGATCGAATTCCATCTTGCCGGTCTGGGACTCTACAATATGCCAAGGCAGACCGACTCCGTCATCGAAATCAGTCTGCCCTAATTGCTGTCCCGCAAATGCGGTTTGAGGCATCATAAACATAGCTGTCATAATGCTTGCCGCACACATGCATGCAGTAAGTTTTGTAATCAGTCTTTTAATCTTCATAAATGCCCCCGCATTCAAAATACTCCAAGATAGATTATACAAAAAAAGACTAAATTACTCAACCATGTTTATATGTTTATTGTATTAATGTTACTACTGCTTATTTCGCCTTCTCACACCCATGAAAAGCAGGGTAAATACCATTACCGCAAGACCTCCCAAAGCAGAAAGAACAAGGACTTTCGTATCATCTCCCGTAGCAGGAGGCTTCGGTGTTTCCTTTTCTTCTATTTTGAATGTCTGCTTGCTGTTGTTTAGGGAGTCTTCCCTGATGATTATCTTTCCGTTCTGTTTTACGGTTTCAGTAACAACGTAGCTTCCCGCAGGAAGTTTATCCGTGTCGATATCAAAATCAACTTCGGATACCCCGATGCCTGATTCATAAGTGTTGATTACGGCAGATGCGGTAACCGCCTCTCCGTCGATCAACAGTTTTTCGCCGCTTTCAACATGGTAAACCTCTCCGTAGACTTCGTATGTCGAAGCTGCCAATAGATTTGTACAGGTGATGCAGTCGGTTACAGTAAGATCTTCGTTGATTCTTACCATAGTTGAAAGTGACGGAATATCCACAGTCTGCTCCTCATCGGTAATATCCGCATGAATCGCATAACCGGGGATTTCTTCATAAACAACAAGACTTCGGCCTGCGTAGAGTTCGGGATTTTCAAGTTCAAACACTACGTTTACAACACCGCTTCCGCTTTCGGAAGAAATAAAGGTTGTTTCTCCACAAACTGATTCTCCTGCGTTATTTGTAACAATCTCACCCGTGTCTTTGTAAACAAGGCTTCCGAAGACAGTATATTCCGTATTCGGACACAGATTCTCGTAAGTAACCACGTCCTCCAAAATGATACCGATGCCTCCTTCTTCCGGATATATCACCGAGGCAGATGTAATTAATTCAGGGAAATACACAGTTTCGCAAGGATCCGAAAAGTCTGCGTTATGAACGTACATAAGACTGTTGTTATCATCGTAAATAACAACTTCAGTAAAGGCTGATACGGTATGGCCGGAAAGCGCCGAACCGTCAAAAGAAAAAGACAGATTATTGGAATAATCCGTGGCTGTTATGCTGTCGGTAATTACCGACGTTATCAGGTTACCTTCCGAATCGGTTAGGTAACTGCCGGAAGTCTGATCGTAAAGAGTTCCTGTGATTTTAATGCATTTGCCGATAAATGAATCGCAATTCTTTATGCTTATTGCATCCGTAAGTTCGGCGTTTGCATCTGCCGGAGCATAATTATTTGAGTTTACAGTGGTTATTTGGGTGGAGATTTCAGGTTCCTTAGGAGACGTGCTTACTGTCTGGTCGCCGTCCAGCACATCATCATGCCTGATTACCTCATTACCGTTTTCGTCATAAAGAATTTCTCTAGCTATTATGCTGCCATTTATAAAAGAAGTATCTGCAGTGAAAGTATTGGTTACTGTCACATCGCCCGAATCTACACGGAAAATCACTTCGGGAGCCGTATCCTCTCCGAAATCATATTCCTGTATATTTCCTTCGGTATCCGTGTAGTAAAGTCCGCCTACAAGACGCATGTCAGTTCCCATATATTTATATAAGGAACAAATCTCTACCGTATCAGAAAGCACTGCGGCAGATGCGGAAAGCGCCTCCTTGTCCGAATCGGAAAGATCAGTAAGGTAGGTTTTCATTGTCGGCGGGCCGTAGTCATATCTGGCTGCTTCGATCAACTTATCCGTTTTAGAATCAAAGTAACAGATAAGATACTTTCCAACCGACTTACTGTACTTTGCGTTGCACTCCCATTCACCTAAGGTGTCATAGCCTGTCGGTGCAGTCACCTCCTCAATAATACATGTACCGAAGGGGACATTTGATAGGGTCGCAAGATTTCCCTCAGAGTTCAGTTTGGTTGGTGTTTTACCTTCGATTACCGCATTAACTTCTTCTTCGGAACTTATTGAATATAAAAGATTGCTGCCAAACCAATAAACGTTATAACCGGTACCGGAAAGTTCTTTATCGCTACCCTTTTCATACTTTCTTATTTTTATCTCACAGTCTTCTACCGGCTTGTCAGATGCGGTGAAGGTATTGCTTCCTTCTTTTA
>CACYBJ010000285.1 GCA_902772565.1 uncultured Lachnospiraceae bacterium
GAAGAAACTGAAGAAATCGAAGTGAACGAGGAAGCAGAAGCAGAGGATGAAACCGAGGATACTTCCGAAGACGAGTCCGAAGCCTACAACATCTATTCAGCAGACTATACCAAAACAATTGTTACTTCCGATGCCGATGAATTCGAAAAAGACACAGATGAACTCGGAAACATCGAAGAACCGGAAACCGAGGCTGACAGTTTGACCGATGCAACATACGAAGATGCTGAAGATATAAACGAAACAGATTCCGAAAACGAATCCGAAACCACTGAGGGTATCGTAACTAAATCTGCTGCTGCCCCACTTTCCATGGGCATCGGTTTCGGAATAGGATTTGACGACGACTATCTGGATTTCGACTTCGATAACATGCCAACCGAAAAGGCAATCGACAGCGGAGCTCTCAAACTTGATATACCTTCCGTTTCAGAGGATGAATCTGCCGAAGATGTTTCTGAGGAAAATTCACCTGTCGAAGATGTTTCTGAGGATGATGCACCTGCCGAAGTGCTCCCTGATGAGAGTGAATCTGCCGAGGCATATTCAGATGAAGAAGTGTCTGATGGAGTACTCCCTGACAAGGGCGAGGCAGACATCTACTCCTTCTCAGAGGACGATGTTACCGACGAGATCCGCGCAAATGCTGAGAAAAATGCCGAGGAAATCTTCAGAATAGTTGACGAAGTAGTTCAGGTGATTAACGATGCCGAACTCCATGCAGTCTTCGACGATCTTATCCGCGAAGAAGCAGACAGAGAAACCGAAGAACTGTTAAGTGCCATCGATGAGGTTGTAAAGACCGACGAAGAAGCCGCACACATGGCTGTATTCGGAGATCTTATCGAAGAGGAAGCAGAAAAGAACACTCAGGAAATACTTAATGCCGTAGACGATGTTATCGGAGTCATAAATGATGCCGAACTTGATGCGGCCAACAACTGGGATGATTTCGACGACCTAATGGAAGAACCCATTATCATCACAGCTGCCGATCTCGAAGCAAAAAAATTCTCTGATTACGAATAGGATATACAATGACATTCGGGCATTTTAAAAATCTTTTTAAAAAGCTTAAGGCTGCCACTGCCGGCATAGTCGTAACGACTGTGCTGTCAGGCAGCCTTTTTGGCGTTTCCTATGCCGCAGATGTCACCGCCCCCATACTTGATAACGGTCCCGAAATCACCAGCGATTCCGCAGTGGTTATGGATATAAATTCCGGGGCGGTTCTTTATTCCAAGAACGGAAGCGCCACGCATCAGCCTTCATCTCTTACAAAACTGATGAATGCCTATGTGGTTCTCGACAATCTTACCACCGACACAACCATCACCTGTTCTGCCACAGCCACCTCTCAGAATTATGAACTGGCGGCCAATGCCGGCTTTGTCACAGGGGAAACATGCACCGTAAAGGACGCCCTTGTGGGCATGCTCCTGGCATCAGACGAGGACTGCGCCTACGCTCTTGCCGAGAACACCTCAGGAAGCATGGAAAGGTTTTCCGTGAGCATGAACGAAACCGCATCCAAGATGGGACTTCTCAACTCTTCTTTCACAAACGGCACCGGAGTTTTTGCTGCCGAGCACTACTCCACTGCCTATGATATGGCTGTTGTGGCATCAAAACTTGTAAAAGACTTCCCCGAGGCAAGGGAAATACTCTCTTCCTCCACAGCGGAAATCGGGGCCACCAATATGAGCCCCGCCAGAGAAGTCAAAAGTTCCCACCGCTTTATGGGCGGCGGAGAAAAGGTAGACAATGTATATGCCGGAAAAACCGGAGGATCCGCCCACGGCGGTGACGGAAGCTGGTCCCTTGCAACCTATGCTTCATCTGCCGGCCTTAATGTGGTTTGCATCATTATGGGCAGCAAAACCCTTAACGGAGCCTATTCCGACACCAAAACGCTGATCAACTACGCTCTCACAAACTACGAGGCTGCCAGCTCAGCTTCCTTTCTTTCCGGCGACCTAACCGAAATGGGACTCTTTTTCTCGGAATGTCCCTTCTTTGATGTTACGGGACAGGACAGCATCTATCTGGAAAACAACGCCTCCATCGTACTTCCTTTAGGAAGTTCGGCAGATGCCATAACATCTGCCGTTGTCTATAAACAGATAGACGACTTTGAGTACGGCGAAAATGTGATCGGTTCCATAGACTTTACTCTTAACGACCGATACATAGGCGGCACGGACATAATCTTTTATTCATCCGTCAATTCAATGACCCACGAAGAGTTTTTAAGCCTCTTCCCATCATTTTTGATTGATCCGGAGAACACATCTCTTGCTCAGGCAGCTGCCAATACAACCAAGGTAACAAGCCATAAGCCGGGCTTTTTTACAAGAGTAAAGAACAGTATTCTTTCACTCTATACCACGGCAAGGCTTTATTCTTTTCTTTTTGCAATCGGGCTGTTTGCCCTGGGACTTGTCCTGATACTTGTATTCTTCCCGAAACCAAAGGGAAACAATCAGGAACTTTACATTAAGAACTACGACCGCCCCGAAGACGAAAGCGGAGTAGAACTCTCGGAAGTCCGAAGACTCAGAAACGATTCCTATAGTGACATGCATGAGATAAAATAACGACGGAGGTTTCATATGGAAGGTAAGACACCCTGGGTATTACACGACCGAATCTTTTCGGAAGATCACATGTATAACTTTATTCAAAGAACATCTGCGCGGGAGAACCTTACCCAGACAGAGATTGCGCTGCCACTCATGAAAAAGCTTCACGAGGGACAGACAAGAAAGGGAGCCGAGAAGATTCCCTACATCTACCACCCTCTTCTGATGGCCTGCCACGCCTGTGCCCTGGGGCTCAAAGAGGACGACCTTCTTGCCACGATACTGCTTCATGACGTGTGCGAAGACTGCGGAGTAACTCCAGCAGAACTGCCGGTAAACGAAAATGTCAGAAAAGCCGTAGAACTGCTCACTTTCGAAATACGGGAAGGAGAAACCGACGAAGACGCTCACGAGCGCTACTTTACGGCCATAAAAACAAACCGCCTGGCGGTCATTGTTAAAATCATAGACAGATGCAACAATCTCTCCACCATGATGGGTTCCTTTGACAGAGAACGCATGATAGAGTACATAGAAGAAACGGAGAAATACGTTTTTCCTTTAATGGATCTTTTAAAATTCGGCTACGACGGAAAGTATTATGACGTAGCCTTCCTTATTAAGTATCATCTCTTAAGCGTGGTTCACAATGACAAACACGCGCTGACACTTTTATAGATACACCTTGCTCTGGCCCGTTTCGATACGGCTCAAACATAGGAGCATTTAAAAAAACTGGATAGAATCATGTATTTGTGGTATCATTTTGACTTGTAGTTTTTTTGTCACTCTAATAGTAGGGAGGAAAGTACAATAAATGGCTGACAAACGTTATCAAAACAAGAGACAGAAACACAGTAACAACCTGACGCTGTTCGCAACAGTACTCGTTGTTATACTTGTTGTTACAGTGGTGGGACTCATAGTAACATCCGTGACCAGCAAGAAAAAGAAATCAAGCACAAAAGAAACAAAGACTGCATCGGTTACCCAGGCACCGTCGGCAGATACACCGGCAGGGGATTCGGGCGAAGAAGAGGCTGTTCCTACAGATACTCCTACTCCTACTCCGGATCCGGACGACCTTCTTCCTGACGGAACCATCTATGAAAAGCCGACCAAGACAGGCAGCGCTTACATGTATAACAACCAGGTATTTGCAGCAGCATGTGCCGGAGAAAGCATTGCAGACTACTATGCAAACATGGTAAATTCCGTTGCCGATAAACTTGACGGCAAGGCCAAGCTTTATGACATCGTAGTTCCTACAGCTTTCGGAGCATGCCTCTCGGCTGAGGTTCAGGAAGAAATGGTTGGTAACAATCAGGCTGCGCTTATCGATTACCTTTACGGAAAGGTTACATCCGACAATGCATACACTGTCGATGCCTGCTCAAAGATAATCAAGCACAATGCGGAATATATCTATTTCAAATCCGATCACCACTGGACAGTAACCGGCGCTTACTACGCCTATGTCGCATGGTGTAATGCCAAGGGCATCGAGGCTCACAGCACCGACTTCTTCGAGGAGACTCAGGAATTCGACGGTTTCCTCGGTTCCTTCTATTCACTGGCAGGCAAGCCTTCATCTCTCGATTCCGACAGAGACACAGTGCTCGCCTACGTTCCTAACGGTACCAATGACGAAGTGTTCACCGGCAAGGACGGAGTAGACGTAAAATGGTCCGTAATCCAGGATGTATCGGGCTGGGCTTCAAGTTCCAAGTACAACTGCTTCATCGGCGGTGACAACCCCAAGGCAGTAATCGAGAATCCCGATATCACAGACGGATCCGCATGCATCCTTATTAAGGAATCCTACGGAAACGCATTTGCACCTTTCCTTGTTGACCATTATCAGTATACATATATCTTCGATTACAGATATTACACCGGCGACCTTACAAGCTTTGTAACAGAGCACAACGTTCAGGATGTAATTATCGTAAACAACATGGAAGCCATCGGCACGGACAGAGCCGACCAGATTAACAATCTTTTCAAGTAATCAAAACCATTTATCAATAGTGCTTACAGCATATAATATGATTTTGGTTACTTTGCACAATTGACTTAAAAAAAACAATATCATATAATCAAGTCACTTATTTGGAGGGTATTCGTATCCTTAGAATGAATCCGCTGAGCGTTGGTAGCACTCAGCGGATTTTTTTACCAGTCTGTCCATGTAACCTCATTTTCAATCTGTAAAAAATTCTTACCCTCCCAAATTGGAGAATTTAGAAAGGCTTCTGCACACTCGCTCATTTTCGAGGATTCATGCTCCCAGAAATAGCCGTTAAACGGACACTCCTTGATTTCTTCAATAACCATTGTTGAAGTTTTGTTATCAAGTTCTGTCCAACCCTGTACAAAGAATTTTCTATTATGATACATGAATACTAATTCCTGACCACAATACAATTGTTCTATAAATTCAGTTAGTTTACCATTAATCATAACGGTACCCCCTTAAAATACTAGCTAAACTTCTTTTTGATTTTATCTGATAAAAGAATTGCGACGTTGTATCACAACATCGCAATTACATATAAGTCATTTTATTTACTTTCCAGCAGCGCGTCGTAGATTTCTCTCTTGCCGACGCCTCTGTCCTTTGCAACCGCCTTCATGGCATCTTTCTTGTCCATGCCCTCATCAAGATAAAGCTGCATATGCTCGGAAACGCTTAACTCCTCCCAGGACTTAACCGCTTCGTTCTTTAATTCCTTCGGATCTCTTCCCTCTATTACCAGCACAAACTCGCCCTTGGGCTCATTGGCTTCGTAATACTCTACAGCACCCTTTATGGTGGTCCTGAAGACGTTTTCGTGGATCTTGGTCAGTTCCTTTACTATTGATATCCTTCTGTCGCCCAGGGCCTCATAAAGCTTCTCAAGGGTCTTTACAAGGTGATGCGGCGCCTCATAGATGATGATGGTTCTGGTCTCTTCCTTAAGTTCCTCCAGCACCTCACGGCACTTTCTTTTATCGGAAGGCAGGAATGCTTCGAAGGCAAAGCGCCTTGTGGCAAGTCCGGAAATAACAAGAGCCGATACAACCGCCGACGGTCCCGGCACCACAGTAACCTTTACCCCTGCGGCATGAGCCATGGCGACCAGTTCCTCGCCGGGATCGGAGATGCCGGGCATACCCGCATCCGTAATCACCGCCACATTTTCTCCGGACTGAAGTTTTCTTATGATTTCATGTCCCTTGTCGATTTTGTTGAATTCATGATAGCTGGTCATAGGAGTTTTAATCTCGAAATGATTCAGTATCTTTATGGAATTTCTGGTATCCTCCGCCGCGATAAGATCGACCTCTTTAAGGATTCTCACCGCCCTTACGGTCATGTCCTCCAGATTTCCTATGGGTGTTCCCACCAAGTAAAGTGTTCCGTACATACCTTGTACCTTATACTGTTTTTAATACGCGTAAACGTCCCTTATGCAGTCGGAATATACTCCCGGCTCTTTAAAGACTATAATGGGTTCCTCAATCTTAAGTTCTCTGCCGCCGTCCTTAACCGCATCGATCAGTACCATATTGGGCTTTTTATCGGCAAATGGCTGGACGAACTTGATCCGCTTTATTTCCAGTTTGTTTTTCCCGCATTCCTCGGCAATATCAAGAAGCCTTCCCGGCCTGTGCACCATGAAGAAATGTCCGCCTGATTTTAATACGGCAGATGCCTGGGCGCACACATCCGACAGGCTGCAAAGTATCTCATGCCTTGCCGCAGCCACATCGGAATCCGGATTGGTGATTCCCTTCCCTGCAGGCATATACGGAGGATTGCAGGTAACCACATCAAAGCTGCCCTTCCCAAAGCGGGCGGTGCAGTTTTTAATGTCATCGTTTATTACTTCAATTCTGTCAGTGAGTTCGTTATACAAAACACTCCTGCCTGCCATATCCGCGCTTTCCGGATTGATCTCAACAGCGGAGATTTTTCCGCATTCCGTCTTGGCAGATACCAAAATGGCAATTATTCCGGTACCGGTGCACATATCCAGCACCCGGGCGCCTTTTTTTGTCTTTACGAATCCCGAAAGCAAAACGGCATCCATCCCGAAGCAAAATCCCTCGGGATTCTGTATAATCTTAAGATTGTTGCGCTCAAGATCATCAAGCCTCTCGCCGGTTTTCAGCAAAGAATCCCTTGCCATAATCTGTCCTCTTATTTATTGTCGCTGCCGCCGGCGTTCTCACTGTTTCCGCCGCCATGATTTCTGTTTCTGTTGCGGTTTCGTCTTCTGTCACGGTTTCTGTTATGGCCGCCGTGATGTTTTCCTTCTTCGCGGTTTCCGTCATCACTGCGGTTTTCGTCGTCACCGCGGTTTTCATCGCTTCTGTTTTCATCTCCGCGATTTTTTTCACCTCGGTTTCTGTCACCATGGTGTCTTCCGCCTTCACGACGGTTCTTTCCGTGATCGTTTCTCTTTTGATTTCTTTCCTGCTCGCCTGCCGCAGCTTCGGCCGCTTCTTCCACAGGAATTCCTTCTTCGGCAAATGCCTCAGCGATTTCTTCGTCTTCATCGTCATCGGAAGGTCTCACGAACTTCTTAAACTTAAGCTCGTCGGCATCATATTCCCTGATTTCCTTTGCATCCTCATCGGAAGAAGAAGTATCTTTAATGGCCACCTTAACCTTCTGCTTAAGAACGGAGATTTCCACAACATCTCCCTCTTCGCCTTCTGGTGTGAGCGCCTTTTCGCCCGGTCTCGGAAGTCTGGCATTAAGGTACTCATAGGTATCCTGCTCATACTTAAGACAGCACATGAGTCTGCCGCAGCTTCCGCTGATTTTTGTAGGATTAAGAGACAGATTCTGCTCCTTGGCCATCTTTACTGAAACCGGCATAAATCCGTTAAGGTAGGTTGCACAGCAAAGTTCTCTTCCGCATATGCCGATGCCGCCCAAAAGTTTTGTTTCGTCTCTGACACCTATCTGCCTTAATTCAATTCTTGTGCGGAATATGGCTGCCAGATCCTTTACCAGTTCTCTGAAGTCTACTCTTCCGTCAGCGGTAAAGTAGAAAAGAAGTTTGTTTCCGTCAAAGGTGTATTCGCAGTCCACAACCTTCATTTCAAGGCCGTGCTTTTCGCATTTTTCAACGCAAATGGCAAGCGCCTCTTTTTCTTTTCTGAGGTTGTTTTCGAAAACTTCCTTATCTTTTTTATCGGCAATTCTGAGAATGTCTTTTAAGGGAGATACTATACTCTCCTCCGCAACTTTTCTCTGACCGTAGACCACGTGACCAAGTTCCATTCCGCGTACGGTTTCGACGATTACGTCATCTCCGGTCTGAACCGGAAGTCCCGCCGGTGAAAAATAGTAAACCTTTCCGCGCTGTCTGAAACGTATACCGATAATGGTTACTTTTTTATTATCTGAAACCGGTGTTTCGGTGTTGTTGTTTGTTATTTCCTTGTTTTCTTCCATCTGTAAACTTTCACAGGCATCTGCCCTTTGATGATGCGCCTGTATCATCACCAAAGTGTTTGAAAACCCTTTCAAACCGCTAAACTGTGTGCTATAGGCTCAGCAGAAAA
Source organism: uncultured Lachnospiraceae bacterium (assembly GCA_902772565.1). Taxonomy (GTDB): domain Bacteria; phylum Bacillota; class Clostridia; order Lachnospirales; family Lachnospiraceae; genus UBA3775. Next base: position 8,145 of record CACYBJ010000285.1, read on the forward strand.
TCCTCTGCCGCACTTTCAAGATTTACATTGGCCTTTATTCTGGCCTTGAAATCCTCTTTCAAATCAAGCATCCTTGCAAGTTCTCTGTATTCCTTGCGTTCCGCCTGACCCTTTTCGTAGTCCGTTTCATTACGCAGCAGGCATCTGCCCGTGCGTCCCGTGGACTTTATGAGAAGAACATCTCTTATCCATATTTCAAAAAGATTCAGGAAGAAATCGACTTCATCCTTGTTCTTTGCCCAGCTTTTTGCCGTATCAATAACAGTGGCCGTATCCAGCCTTTCCAGTTTTCTAAGTATCCGTAGCCCGTCTTCCAGTTTTTTCTGGAAATCGTCATCATCTATCCAGCGATAGGCTTTGCCGGGGCATCCGCCGGCACATGCTGCCACAGATGCTGCAAGATAGTCCGGAACCTTCTTTTCCCTGACCAGAAAGTCGATTACGTCTTTTTGCTGTACTTCGCCGAAATTAAGGGTGATGGCTCTGGATCTTATGGTTTCCAGGAAGGCATCCGCATTCTCCGTAAGAAGAATGATTATTCCGTACTCCGGCGGCTCCTCGAAGGTTTTAAGAAGAGCATTCTGAGCGGCGGAATTCATTTTCTCAGCCTCGTCCACTATAAAGATCTTATATTCGCTTTCATAGGGCTTAATGCCCATGGGGCTTACTATCTGACTGCGGACATCCTCTACGGATATGGCCTGTTTTTCGTGTGTGACACGAAACAGGTCCGGGGAGTTGCCGGAATCCACCTGTTTGCAGGAGCGGCACTGACCGCAGGGCTTTTCCCCTTCGCCGGTGCACATCAGGCTCTTCACAAAGATATCTGCCATGGTGCGCTTCCCGATTCCTGCCCCGCCGTTAAAAATATAGGCATGTCCCGGCTTATTCTTTTTTACGGCGTCACGCAGGTATTCTTTAATACGGTCATGACCTATTATTTCATTCCAGTTTCTCATGGGTTATCCACTTTCGTAAGCTTAATGCAAGCTTTTCAGCTTACCCGTTCTGTTTGGCTATTTCCTTTTTGATATACTCTACGATTTCGTAAACACATTCGTCATAGTTATCGTTTAAGAAGCTTCCTGTTATTCCCAGTTCTTTAAGCCTTTCGGGAGAAAAGTCCTGTTCATCTGCCAGATATCTTCTGCATACTTCCGAGTAATTGGGCTCGGCCTGCTTCTCTTCCCTTTTTATTGAACGGCGGAGTCTGTCGGCATCTGCCGAAACAATATAGATCGGACGGATAACATCGTTTCCGTAATAGTCCCTAAGGGCTGCATATGCCTCGGGAGTGACTATCATAATGCTGTCCCGGGCACCGGTGTCTATCTGACCGTCGTCGCAGGTAAAATAGTACCAGTCGCCCTTCATGGTGTGGTAGCATCTGCTTTCCACCACCTTGCCGGCCGCCTTCAGTTTTTCCATCTCGGAGACAGATACGAAGTTGTATTCAACACCGTTCTTTTCGTTCTCTCTGATAGGTCTTGTTGTATATGTAACCACGGGAACAAGCTCATCTCTCAGTTCCGCAAGCACCGACTTGTAAATATGGTCCTTGCCTGTGGCGCTTTTTCCCATGACCAGAAAAATATTCCCCATTTTCTATACCTTTATAAAAGCGTACGTACTACCTTGGGTCTGTATCCGCTCTTTTCAAGTGCATCCATTATTTTGTTCTTATGGTCGGTTCCGAAGGTTTCAAGAGTGATGCGGAGTTCCACCGCAGCATTTCTGTTGGTTGTTACAAACTGATTATGCTCCAGTTTGATAACGTTGCCCTGCTCTTTTGCGATTACTTCGGATACCTTAACCAGCTCGCCCGGTTTGTCCGGAAGAAGTACCGAAACAGTAAAGATTCTGTCGCGGAAGATCAGTCCCTGCTGAACCACGGAAGACATGGTAATGATATCCATGTTTCCGCCGGAAAGAATGGAAACAACTCTCTTGTCCTTGCAGTCAAGATGCTTAAGAGCAGCCACCGTAAGAAGACCGGAGTTTTCCACTATCATCTTGTGATTTTCCACCATGTCAAGGAAGGCAACAATGAGTTCGTCGTCCTCGACGGTTATAACCTGGTCTATGTTCTTCTGAAGATAAGGGAACACCTTGCTTCCCGGAGTCTTAACAGCAGTACCGTCGGCAATGGTATTGACCGAAGGAAGTGTGGTAACCTTGCCGTTTTCAAGGGAGGCCTTAAGACAGCTTGCTCCCGCCGGTTCTACGGCAATGACCTTGATCTTCGGATTAAGCATTTTGGCAAGGGTGGAAACACCTGTTGCCAGACCGCCGCCGCCTACAGGTACCAGGATGTACTCCACCAAAGGAAGTTCTTTGAAGATTTCCATAGCGATGGAGCCCTGTCCGGTGGCCACCGCCTCATCATCGAAAGGATGAATAAAGGTGTAGCCGTGCTCAGCGGCAAGTTCCGCTGCCTTTGCGGCTGCATCGTCGTATACGTCTCCGTAAAGAACCACTTCGGCTCCGTAGCTCTTGGTTCTGTTAACCTTTATGAGAGGAGTGGATGTAGGCATAACAATAACTGCCTTTACGCCGTAGCATTTTGCGGCATATGCCACGCCCTGAGCATGATTTCCGGCAGATGCGGTAATCAGTCCCTTGGCTCTTTCCTCCTCTGTAAGAGTGCTAATCTTGTAATAGGCTCCTCTTACTTTGTATGCGCCTGTAAACTGCATATTCTCAGGCTTAAGATATACTTTATTACCCGACAGTTCGCTGAAATAAGGCGAATACATAAGGGATGTGTTTTGTGTGACCTCTTTTACTTTTTCGGAGGCTTCTTCAAATTTATCAAGTGTCAACATTGCTTTTGCCTTCCTGAATTACACTTCTTAAAAATCAATCCTCAAGAAATTTCCTGATTGCATCAAGCATTTCAGTGCCTTTCTTACGTCCGATGTTATATACTCTCTCAAGTTCCTCGGGATCCTTTTCGATTCGTCCGATGGAAAGAGGAATGTCCGGTGCTATAATGAGCGCTGCTCCTGCGCCGGCTCTTTCACGTATGTACTCATAGTTGAGATTGTAATTCTCGTGACGATGCTTCATGGCATCCACAAGTTCGGGATAATCCGCATACTTCTTTGCAATTACCGGCATTGCCTTTGTAGGCTTCTTCATGTATCCGATGGGCTGAGTCAGAACCACAATGTTCTTTTCGTATCCGATGCCCTCGAAAAACTCAAGAGGCACCGCATCGCTTATACCGCCGTCCAGATACTTGTCCCCGTCGATTTCCACAATGTTCGAAAACAGAGGCATGGAGGCAGATGCTCTGAACCACTGCAGATCCGCATCTCCCCTGTCATCGGAAGCTTCGCACTTATGATATACCGGGTCGCCGGATTCTATGTCCGTAGCCACTACCCAGAACTCCGTAGAATTCCCGTAGAAAGTATCCCAATCGAAAACATCATATACACTTGGGAGTTCCTTATAACAGAAACTGCCGAAATAATCCCCTGTCTTGATCAGGGACTTGAAACTGCCGTACCTTGGGTCCCTGCTAAACTTTTTGTTATAGCGAAGAGCCCTTCCGGCCTGCTTGGATACATAATTGCATCCGAAGGTTGCACCGGCAGATACACCGATTGCACCGTCGAGATTTATATCATTCTCAAGAAGGACATCAATTACGCCGCATGTAAACATACCGCGCATTGCGCCTCCTTCCATTACCAATCCTTTTTTCATCACCCGTCTCCTTTACTCCCTCTTTTTGTACTAAACCACAAAACGCAAAACCTTTCGGCAGATGCGTCGTGATTACGGATTCATTTTCCCTGCTGCATCAACCACATGTGAGAGAAGCACCGAAGTGGTAACTCCGCCTACACCGCCGGGTACGGGAGTAATGGCACCAACCAAAGGCTCAACGGCGGCAAAGTCCACATCGCCGCACATGTTTCCTTCATCATCCACATTTATACCTACATCGATAACAGTCTGTCCTTCGGAAACGAAGTCTGCGCCGACGGTCTTGGCATGTCCTGCCGCAACGATTACTATATCGGCCTTTTTAGAGATTTCCTGCATGTTAACAGTCTTTGTATGGCAGATGGTAACGGTGGCATTTTCTTTCATGCACATCATTGCCACAGGCTTTCCGACTACAAGTGAACGGCCGATAACCGTTACATTTTTACCCTTAAGATCATAGCCGTAGAATTTGAGGATTTCCATGCACGCCTGAGGTGTACAGGGAGGATAGCCTCTGTCCTTACCCGTAAATACCGCACCGATGGAAGCCTCTGTCATGCAGTCCACGTCCTTGGCCGGATCAAGGGCATTTTCGATTCTTTCGGCATCAAGGCCCTTAGGAAGCGGTCTGAAAAGAAGCACGCCGTGGATATTCTTATCGTTGTTTACTTCATCGATTACTTTAAGAACGTCGTCGGTAGCAGCATCTGCCGGAAGAAGATATTTCTTGTATTCAACGCCCAGTTTTTCACAACGCTTAACAGCGCCGTTTTCATAGGCTATGTCGCTGGAATTCTCACCAACTCTTATAATACCGAGAGTAGGATTAACTCCCTTTCCTTTTAACATTTCAACATCGGAGATGATTCCGTCATTTATGTGTTGTGTTACATTTTTTCCAAGTAATAATTCAGCCATTTAGCAACCTGCTTTCTTGTTCGGTTATTTGTAATATGTATGTGTATGCGTTTCCGCCGTCATTTCCGTACGGAACTATGATACTGCTATGAAACCGCATCCTTTACGGACAGGAAGATTTCTTCGGCCTTCTTTCCGTAAGTGTTCATCATGTCATTTGCCTTGTTATTAAACTCTTCGGCAAGAGCTCTGTCCTCCATGGCCTTTGTGTTGATAAACACATTAAGGGATGCTCCGAAAAGGGCGGAACGAAGTGCAATTGCAGCCACACCCGCGTCGGACACGGCAAGTCTCGATCCCTTGGCTGCAAACTCTTCGACTATATCTATTGCGTCGCAAACAGTTTCCATGATTCTAAGGGGTGCTTCGCTGGCAATCCTTAAGGCAGATGCCATAACTTCGGCCCTCTTGGCCTTTTCTTCATCTGTTTCCTTCGGAAGAGAATAGGCTGCGGCAAGAGGTGCAAAACACTTGGCGTCTTCATCGATCTGAGCCTGGAACTTTTCCATTAAAACCGCTGACTTAGCCATCAGTTCCTTTATTTCGTCTTCAACGTCGGCATACTTCTTTTTGCCGACTGTAAGAGAGCCGACCATGTTTCCGAGAGCAATTCCCACGGACGCTATAAGGGCAGATGCTCCGCCGCCTCCGGGTACCGGCTCCTTTGATGAAAGTACGTCTATAAAATCCTTTATGGTCATTTCATTATATGACATTGGCATATTCCTCCAAAACCGCCCTGTATGCGTTTCAGGGCATAAAAATACAGAGTGTATTATATCACAAAGTAGGATGCTTAAGCAACAAAACATGAAGGAACGCGGGTTACTTCACACCGCATTCCTTCATGATTTCATCACCGTGTTCTTTAAGCCATTTCTCTGCCAGTTTGTATTCCGGCATTACACGGGCCACATCTGCCCAAAACTCTTTGGAGTGATTCATGTGCTTTCTGTGTGTCAGCTCATGAATAACCACATAATCCAGAACGGCCAGGGGAGCACGCATAAGAGATATATTGAAATTAAGATTGCCCCTGGCGGAACAACTGCCCCATCTTGTTTTCTGGCTTCTTACCGTCACCCGTCCGTAGTCCACACCCACCATTGGAGCGTAGCATCGCACCCTGGCGGGAATTACAATCATGGCCTGCTTTTTTAGTTCCGCAAGTTCCGCCTCGGTAAGTACCCTGATATCTTTGTTCTTTTCTTCCTTCAAACGCTGTTCGGCTATGCGGCGTGCCACCCATTCGGCATTTGCCGATACAAACCTTTCGATTTCTTCCTTGCTGACAGAGTAAGGTGCTCTTACAACTGCTTCTCCGTTTTTAACACCTATGGCCATTGTGCGGCGTTTGCTTCTGATTATTCTGATATTCATATCTAAAAACAGTCCCCGAATGGCTTTCCACTCGGGGATTCATATTTCATCCTGTTTATTTGCATTAATGCCGGAACTACAGGCCCTCGCCTCTGTTCTTTCCGGCCAGTTTAAGTCTGGACATGGCACGCTTAAGGCTGGCCTCAGCAATATAATATTCCTCTATGCTCTTCTTCTGAAGCTTCGCTTCCATGGCCTGAGCTTCGGCCTTTCTCGCACGAACCTCATCGATTTCGTCGGGATGCTCGGCCGAATCCACAAGAAGAAGCACGTCGTTGTTTTCCACTCTCATCATACCTTCTGATACGGAAGCATACTCTACCCTTCCGTCCGGATGAGTAAAATGGCATATGCCGGGAGTCAATGCCACAACTACATTTCTGTGATGTGCCATTACACCGTATTTGCCGGCAATGGTGGGCACAACAAGGGAAACAATTTCTCCCTCAAAAAAAGTGCCGTCCGCCTCATAAATATGACATACAAAGGTGTTACTCACGCTTCACCGCTCTCCTTAAGCTGCTTTGCTTTCGCTACTGCTTCCTCAATGGTTCCCACATTATAAAATGCGGCCTCGGGAAGACTGTCATGCTTACCTTCAACGATTTCTTTAAAACCTTTTACCGTTTCCTTAACCGGAACATAACATCCCTGTACTCCGGTAAACTTCTCTGCTACAAAGAAAGGCTGTGAGAAGAATCTGATAATCTTTCTTGCACGGTTAACAACCGCCTTATCGGCATCGGAAAGTTCTTCCATTCCGAGAATGGCAATAATATCCTGAAGCTCATTATACTTCTGAAGATACTCCTGCACTTTTCTCGCCGTATAATAATGTTCCTCTCCTACAATTTCCGGAGTAAGTATTCTTGAAGTGGATGCCAGAGGGTCTACCGCCGGATAAATACCCTGCTCCGCAACCTTTCTGGACAGAACCGTCGTTGCATCGAGATGTGTGAAGGTGGTGGCCGGAGCCGGATCCGTAAGATCGTCGGCAGGAACATATACCGCCTGAACGGATGTAACCGAACCGCTGGAAGTAGATGTGATTCTTTCCTGTAAAGCACCCATCTCGTTGGCAAGTGTAGGCTGATAGCCCACCGCGGAAGGCATACGTCCGAGAAGGGTGGACACCTCCGAACCGGCCTGAACGAAACGGAAAATATTGTCTATGAAAAGAAGTACATCGAGATTCTTTTTGTCACGGAAGTATTCTGCCATGGTAAGTCCCGTAAGAGCCACTCTCATACGCACTCCGGGGGACTCGTTCATCTGTCCGAAAACCATGGCTGTCTTGTCGATGGTTCCGCTTTCTTTCATTTCGCTGAAAAGATCGTTTCCTTCACGGGATCGTTCGCCGACACCGGTGAATATCGAATATCCGCCGTGCTCCATTGCCACGTTATGAATAAGTTCCTGAATAAGAACCGTTTTACCTACACCGGCACCGCCAAACAGACCGATTTTACCGCCCTTCTGGTAAGGCTCAAGAAGATCGATTACCTTAATACCGGTCTCCAGTATTTCCGCAGATGTATTCTGCTCAAAGAATCCGGGGGCTTTACGGTGTATGGGCCATCTTTCCGTATCTTCCGGAACGGGATTCCCTCCGTCAATGGGCTCACCCAGAACATTAAACATTCTTCCTATGGTCGCATCACCTACCGGAACCTTTACGGGCTCGCCGGTATCGATTACTTCCATGTCTCTTGCAAGACCTTCGCTTTCAGCCAGGATTATGCATCTTACGGTATTGTTTTCAAGAAGCTGGGACACCTCCATCACACGCTTCTCACCTGCCACATCCACAGTAAGGGCGGTACGAAGCTTAGGCATATGCCCCTTTTCAAATTCTACGTCAACTACCGGCCCGGAGACCTGAACAATTCTACCTTGATTCACGCCTTGCCGCCTCCTTTAATCTCTTTAAGCGCTGTGCTTTGGCGCCTGCCGCAACCTCTGTTATTTCCTGAGTGATTGCAGCCTGTCTTACTCTGTTATATTCAACGCCCAGTTCCGAAAGCAGTTCTTCGGCGTTGGTATTTGCCGAATCCATGGCTGTCATTCGGGCATTCTGTTCGGAGCAGAAACTGTCTACCAGTGCTCCGAATATACATCCTGAAATGTAACTTCTGATAACGTTATTAAGTACCGATTCCACCGAAGGATAAAACTCGTATTCGTTAAATGCTTCGACTTTGCCGCTGCCGTCTGCCGCGAAACGCGTTCTTTCGAAAGGCAGAAGTTTTCTCATGAGAACCTGCGCTTCCTGTCCGTTTGCCAGGTCCGAGTAGATTACACGGATCTCGTCCACGTGTCTCTTATGGTATTCATCAAGAAGCACGCCGGCGATTTCTCTGGCGCGGTCAAAGGTGGGGTTTTGGGCCGTGTAAAGGAAGGACTGGGCAATAGGTATTTTGTGCTTTGTAAAATACTGACGACCGAATTCACCTACCACAAAAAGACGAACCTTTTTATGGCGGCGCATTTCCTCCTCGGCACGCTTGATAACATTATGGTTGTAGGCACCTGCGAGGCCCTTATCTGCCGTAATAACAAGATAGGCATAGGTTTCCGCCGGGTGTCTTCCTTCCTTGGGATAGAAGTATATGCTGTCCACATCGGGCCTTGTCTGGAAAACCCTTTTGATAACGGTTTCCTGTCGGTCAAAATAAGGCCTTGTGTTATCCAGCGCCAGTTTGGCTTTTCTAAGTTTTGTTGAGGATATGAGATACATGGCTCCCGTGATCTTCTGCGTATTCTTTACGCTTTCGATACGGCCCTTTATCTCCCTTGCATTAGCCATTCTGTTTTTCCTTAATAAACTCGGCGGCATATGCCGCAGCCGCTTCTTCTATAACATCGATATCATCATCCGAGAGCCTGCCGTCACGCTCGATACGTCGCATTACTTCCTCGTGATCGATCTTAAAGGATTCAAGAAGGAATTTCTTAAACTCTCCGATATTCTCGGGATCGATGTGAACCATGCAACGTGACTTGGCAGCAACCAGAAGAATAACCTGCTCGCAGTTTTTATATGGCGAACTCTGGGGCTGACGGAGAAGGTACATGAGACCCTGACCGTAGGCCAGCTGATTCTTTGTGATTTCATCAAGGTCCGAAGAGAACTGGGTAAAGACTTCCATTTCCCTGTACTGGGCAAGGTCAAGTCTGATACTTCCCGACGCCTTCTTCATGGCCTTGGTCTGGGCTGCACCGCCGACTCGGGATACGGAAAGACCTACGTTAACCGCAGGACGCTGTCCCGAATAGAACAGATCGCTCTCGAGGAATATCTGTCCGTCGGTGATGGAAATAATATTTGTAGGAATGTAGGCAGATACATCTCCCGCCTGGGTTTCCACAATCGGAAGGGCAGTAATGGAACCGCCTCCCAGTTCATCGGATAAGTGAGCCGACCTCTCAAGAAGTCTTGAGTGAAGGTAGAATACATCTCCCGGATAGGCCTCACGTCCTGGCGGTCTACGAAGAAGCAAAGACACTTCACGGTAAGAAACCGCTTGTTTCGACAAGTCGTCATAAACGATTAACGCCGCACGTCCCGTATCGCGGAAAAACTCGCCTATTGCCGCGCCTGCATACGGTGC
>CACYBJ010000286.1 GCA_902772565.1 uncultured Lachnospiraceae bacterium
GGATTTTCCGTTTTCACGAAGAACAAATTCGATGTTCTTGTAAACATCTCTGCTTCGCACAAGATTGAAATGCTGGAAGATCATTCCGATATCGTTTCTAAGGGCTTTAACCTCCTTATAACGAAGTCCGGCTATGTCCTTTCCGTCAACGTATACCTTTCCGGAATCCACTTTCTGAAGAGCGTTTACGGTACGGAGAAGTGTGGACTTTCCCGCTCCCGAAGATCCGATGATTCCAACGATCTCGCCCTCTTTTACCGAAAGGCTCACGTTCTTCACCGCATCAAACTTTTTTCTTTTCTGTTTGAAGGTAACGTTTACATTTTCAAACTTTATTATTTCATTTGTTTCTGACATCTATTTCCTCCATCACAAACCGGGCGCTTATCGCACAAAAAAAGAGGCTGCGCAAATAAGGCATATGCCTTGTTTAACGCAACCTCCGGTTTTCCGGTCAGTTTTGTAATTATAGTCTGTGTTTTTCTGTTTTATCTATCTGAATTATCTTTCCATCCTGAACGATCAGAGTAATGGTTCCGTATCTGATATTCTCAAGCAGTTCGTTGAGTTTTTCGATCTGCTTATCGGTCAGATGGTTTAAAGAGGTTATATTTCCCATTTCTGCACCTCACAAAACATTCCGTTAATTAATCAAAGAGTCCTTTGCTCAAATATCTGTCTCCCCTGTCGGGAAATACCACCACTATGTTTCCGCTGTCTATCTGCTCCGCGAGTTCAAGCGCTGCCTTAAGGGCTGCACCCGATGATGATCCGGCAAGAATTCCTTCCTTTGCCGCAAGAAGCCTTGATGTTTCAAATGCTTCGGAATCTGTTATTTTTATAACCTTGTCCACGAAGGACATATCCATAGTATCCGCTATAAAGTCGTTTCCTATGCCCTCTATGTCATAGTCTGCATGTTCGCCGCCGCCAATGGTTGAGCCTACGGGATCTGCCAGCACTCCTGTTATATTCTTATCTTTTTCCTTAAGGTGCTTCATTATTCCCGAGAAGGTTCCGCCGCTGCCTGCACCTGCTACCAGATAATCGATTTTTCCGTCCATCTGCCTGTAAATCTCAGGCCCCGTGGTCTCGTAATGAGCCAGGGGATTGGCAGGGTTTCTGAACTGCTTTAGGGAAATGGCTCCGGGTATGGTTTCAATAAGCTCCTGCGCCTTTCTCTCGGCACCAAGCATGCCCTCTTCTCTGGAAGTATGCACGATTTCGGCACCCAGAGCAGTCATAACCTTCTGCTTTTCAATGGAAAACTTTTCGGGGACCGCAAATATTACTCTGTATCCCCTGTTTAATGCAGCGATTGCAATTCCTATTCCGGTATTGCCGGCTGTAGCTTCTACTATTGTGCCGCCGGGCTTAAGGAGGCCCTTTCTTTCGGCATCATCTATCATATAGACTCCGACTCTGTCCTTAACGCTTCCTGCGGGATTCATGAGTTCCAGCTTGGCATATATGCCCACGCCTTCTTTTACTCCCAGGTTGTTAAGTTTGAGAATCGGTGTATTTCCTATCATCTCACGGACGCTCATGTGTACATCCATGACTCATCACCTCGCATTCTCAATGGCCTGTGTAAGGTCGGCAATCAAATCATTAACGTCTTCAATTCCTACGGAGAGGCGGATAAGTTCATCAACGATACCCACTTCTTTTCTGATGTCTGCAGGAATTGCCGCATGTGTCATGCTTGCCGGATGGCAAACAAGGGATTCAACGCCGCCAAGGCTCTCTGCCAGAGTGATGAGCTTAAGGTTCTTCACGAATTTCTTATAATCGTACTTTTCGTCAAGCACGAAGGAAATCATGGCGCCGGCACCGTCTGCCTGCTTCTTCTGAACCTCATAGCCCGGATCGCTTTCAAGACCGGGATAGTAAACCTTGCTTACATATCCGCTGTCCACAAGCCATCTTGCTATGCGCTCTGCATTACTTACGTGACGATCCATTCTTACTCCCAGAGTCTTGATACCTCTGATGATTAAGAAGCTGTCCCATGGAGCAAGGACTCCGCCGATTGCATTCTGAAGATAATACAGTCTGTCTGCTATATCTTTATCGTTTACAACCGCGAGACCGGAAATCGTATCACTGTGGCCTCCAAGATACTTGGTACCTGAGTGAATTACGATATCCGCGCCAAGAGTCAGCGGTCTTTGTAAGTACGGTGTTAAGAACGTATTGTCTACAATCAGGAGCTTACCGTGCTTGTGTGCGATGTCCGCAACTGCCTTGATATCGGTAATTGTAAGAAGCGGATTGGCAGGGCTCTCAACATAAACAGCCTTTACGTCATCATCGATGGCTTCTTCAAGCTTTTCGAGATTGGATGTATCTACGATGGTGTAGGTGATTCCGAAATTCTTGAAAACGTTATCAAGGATTCTGAAGGTTCCGCCGTAGATATTGTCCGATACCACAAGCTTGTCTCCCGACTTAAAAAGGGAAAGCACTGTGTTGATGGCTGCAAGTCCCGAGGCAAATGCCAAACCGTACCTGCCCTGCTCAAGATCTGCGATGAGCTTTTCAAGAGCATCTCTTGTGGGATTTCCTGTTCTGGAATATTCCCAGCCTCTGTTCTCGCCGATACCGTCCTGTTTGTAGGTCGATGTCTGGTATACCGGAATGTTAACCGCACCGGTTACCTTGTCTCCGTCTACTCCGCCGTGTATGAGTACTGAATTAATGTTTAAACTCACTTTTTTGTCCTTCTTTCGTTTAGTATATCGTATTTATATTTGGGGATAACTCGGCAGATATATAGGGGAGGCATCTGCCGAGGCATAAAATAACCCGGGTGAGTCCCGGGCAGACAATGGCTGTTATAGACCTGAC
>CACYBJ010000287.1 GCA_902772565.1 uncultured Lachnospiraceae bacterium
AAGTATATCAAAGACGGACAGGAAGTCTATTTGGAAGGTGACGTGGTTATTTCCTCCATGCCATTAAAAGATTTGGTTGTCGGTATGAATGATGTTCCGGAGGATGTACATCGTGTTGCAGCCGGCCTTCCGTACCGTGACTATATGACGCTTGGTGTACTTGTTTCTAAAATGGAATTAAAGAATGAAACCAATATGACAACAGTCAGCAACATCGTTCCGGACTGCTGGGTATATGTACAGGATCGTAATGTGAAGATGGGACGTTTCCAGATTTACAATAACTGGTCTCCTTACCTGGTTGCAGATTTGGAAAACACGGTGTGGATTGGCCTTGAGTACTTCTGCCAGGAAGGGGATGAATTCTGGAACCAGACAGAAGAGCAGTTTGCGGAACTTGGAATTGAAGAAATGGTGAAAATCGGCATCATTGAAAGTAAGGATGTGGTTCTTGATTATCACATGGAGAAAGTAAAGAAGGCATATCCCGCATACTTTGATACCTATGATGAAATTGATAAAGTTGTAGATTATATCAATACCATTGACAATCTTTATTGTGTCGGACGTAACGGTCAGCATCGCTATAATAACCTGGATCATTCGATGGTTACCTCGTTTGAAACGGTTAAGAATATTCTGACCGGTGTAAAGGATAAGACTAATATTTGGAGTGTTAATACCGAGAAAGAGTATCACGAAGAACAGAAAAAAAATAATGCAGAACCTTCGCGGGTATAAGGAAAGATGAATGAAGCAAGCGGTCAGAAGAATATTGTAGTTGTTGGGGCAGGCCATGTGGGTTTGTCCTTGGCAGTATTGCTGGCTCATAAACATTATGTAACTGCGATTGATTCTGACGATACAAAGGTTGCCCAAATTAATTCTTTAGTATGCCCGATTCACGATGATGAGATAAAACACGTTTTTCAAAATGTTCTGGGCGGGAAAGAGCATCTGAACTTAAGAGCGGCATCTTCATCTGACAATGCTTACTTAACTGCGGATTATATTATTGTTTCTGTTCCTACAGATTACAATCCTGAAACGAATTGTTTTGATTGCTCGATTGTTGAGTCGGTTGTTCAGGAGATAATGGATTCTACTTCAACTGCAACCATAATTATCAAATCTACAGTTCCGGTTGGATTTACCCAAAGTCTAAACAGTAAATATCAAACAAATAGAATCTTATTTAGTCCTGAATTCTTGCGGGAGTCCAACTCTCTGCACGATTGTATTTATCCATCCAGAATTATAGTTTCGTATGAGGACAGTTCAAAGAAGAAAGCGGAAGAATTTGCCAAACTACTATTGGAAGGAGCTACTGATAAGAGTGTCGAAATCGCTTATATGGGACATTCGGAGGCTGAAGCTGTAAAATTGTTTTCCAATACTTTTCTTGCATTAAGAGTCTCTTATTTCAACGAACTCGACACATATGCAGAAAAGAAAGGATTAAACACCGGTGATATCATTAAGGGAGTCTGCATGGATTCCAGAATTGGTGATTTCTATAATAATCCGAGTTTTGGATATGGAGGATATTGTTTACCCAAAGATACCAAGCAACTACTTGCAAATTATGAGGATGTCCCGGAGAAACTGATAAAAGCTGTTGTAGAAAGCAATGAAACGAGAATTGATTATATTGCGGAAAGAATACTGGAAACAGTTAAACAACGTACGAATGGTGAACAAGAACCGATAGTCGGTATCTATCGTTTAACTATGAAAACAGATAGTGATAGTTTCAAACAGTCATCAATCCGAGAAGTTATGGAAAGGCTTAAAGAAAAAGGCGTCAGTCTAATTATCCATGAACCGGTTCTTGGAGATATAACTATGTTTGAAGATTCGCTTGTGGTTAATGATTTGGAGAAGTTTAAGAACATGTCACATTTGATCGTGGCAAATCGTTATGATGAAAATTTAAATAACATAATAGATACAGTATATACAAGAGATTTATACGGAAGAGATTGAAATGACAAATAGAGAATTTGATTTTTCATATAGCGGCATTCGTAAGGCAGCGTTCATTTATATAACGCTTCCTCTGTTCTGTTTTCTGTTGGGGTGGCTAAAGATTTACCTTGCGATTCCGGCATGTATCGCATTGTTGGTTAGCCTCTTCTTTGTATTTCGTGAAACAAAGAAAGTGGATGCTTGTGAAGTGATTCGTATGCCACGTTTTATGCCTGCAGTAATTATGTTGATTTCATTTCTGTATGCATTCTTTTGCGGTGTCGGCAGATTATGGGCACAGAGTAAAGATTATCCATGGAGAAATGCTATTTTTCGAGATTTAATCCTGAGAGAATGGCCAGTTATGTATAAAAAGTTTGAGGGGGCATTAGTATATTACATCGGACAATGGCTTCCTGCAGCACTCCCGGGAAAGTTAGCAAAACTATTCGGAGCCGGAGATGACATTGCTTTTTTTGTAGGGAATATTGCATTGTTGCTTTATGTAACGGCGGGCCTGTGGATTCTATTTATGATTTTAATCTCATATTTCAAGCCGAAAAAAACAGGAGCAATGATACTTATTGCAATTATGTATATTTTTTTCTCGGGAATGGATATCTTAGCCTCAATTGAGCCATTGGGCGCAAATAATTATCATTTAGAATGGTGGGCTGTAGAATATCAATATTCTTCTTTTACTACCTGCATGTGTTGGGTATTTAATCAGGCACTCATCCCATGGATTTGCATGGCGCTTTTGCTAAAAGAAAAGAGTGTATCTAATTATATTATGATTGGTATGGCATGTTTGTTATCGGGGCCTTTCCCTTTTGTGGGGTATTTTATCTATGCAATTACATTTGGCGTAATAAAACTTGTACCGGCTTTTAAAGATAAACAGGTAGGATACTTTGTAAAAAGGTTGTTTTCTATTTCCAATCTTTTGGTACTATTTTTAATTTTCCCCTTTGTTGCGACATATTTGCTTTCCAATGCTGCGATAGCAGGTGCAGGAGCATTTGGAACATCAAATGCGGTAGAAAAGGTAGGGGAAACTATTCAAGCCACAGGCGCTTCGGGAGCAGGAACAGTGGTATGGACATATTTGAAATTTATTTTGTTGGAATTTGGAATCTATGCGATTTTGGTTTTCAGTAAATTCAAGAAGAATCCTTTGTTCTACGTAACAGTAGTTTCGCTTCTTGTTTTCCCATTCCTCAGGATGGGATCAAGCTCGGATTTTACTATGAGGGCATCTATTCCGGCTATCTTTATGATGTTCATTTTCTGTGTAAAGTTTCTTTACGAGGAAAAAGACAATGTGCTAATCAACGGAGAGGGTATTATAGCGGCGAATTCTAAGAAAGTAGTTGCGGTAAAGAATACCCCTGCCGATAATACCGTAGAAAGAAACATAAGTGATTCGACTCAAAAAGGTTGGGATCTGCAGAAATTGAAACGATATGGATATGCATTGTTGGTAATCTGTATGATACTCGGTGCTGCCACTCCAACAGTTGAATTTATTCGTGGTTTCCGGCAGGTCAGTATGCGTGGCATTGATGATAAAATGACGGATTTTTTGTATACTATCGGTTTGGATGGACCTTATAACAGAGATAGTCAGTACCCAGAATATAATTTTGTCGCAATCAATTTAGATGATCAAACGTTCTTTAAATATTTTGCGAGGAAACAGAATTAAAGTATTAGAGAAGGAGCATGGCAATGAAAGTTGTAATCTTGGCAGGTGGTTACGGAACCAGAATCGGAGAGGAAAGTCAGTTTAAACCGAAGCCGATGATTGAAATCGGTGGAAAACCGATTCTTTGGCACATCATGAAAGAATATTCACACTATGGATTCAATGAATTCGTTATTTGCGCTGGCTATCGTCAGCATATGATTAAGCAGTGGTTTGCGGATTATTTCCTACGCTGCTCCGATATTACCTTTGACTATTCGGAAGGCAAGAATGAGATGATGATTCATCATACGAATATCGAACCCTGGAAGGTAACTGTTGCGGATACCGGTTATTCCACAATGACCGGTGGAAGAGTGAAACGAATTCAGGAGTACATCGGTGATGAAGACTTCATGCTGACTTATGGTGACGGTGTCTGCGATGTTGATATTCGTAAACTTGTGAAATTCCACCAAAACCATGGAAAAATAGCCACCTTAACTGCGGTTGTGATGGAGCAGCAGAAGGGCGTTCTTGATATTGCAGAGAACAACTCAGTTCGTTCCTTCCGTGAGAAAAGTCTGACAGACGGAGCGCTCATTAATGCTGGGTACATGGTACTTAAACCTGCAATCTTTGACTATATTGAAGGCGATAATACAATCTTTGAGAAAGATCCCCTTGAAAAGCTTGCTGCGAATGGTGAACTGATGTCTTACACCCATCGCGGATTCTGGCAGTGTATGGACAATGCCCGAGAAAAAGGGATTCTTGAAGATATGTGGGATGCGGGCAAAGCACCCTGGAAATGCTGGGAGGATTGAAATGTCCAAGTGGAACAACGAAGAAGAGGCCAGGAAAGAGATTCTCGGACTGGTAGAGGAATATTATCACGAATACAAAGAACCAAAGAAGGCATTTGAGCCGGGAGACCGAATCAATTACGCATCCCGTGTTTTCGATGAGAAAGAGATGTGTAATCTGGTGGATTCGTCTTTGGAGTTTTGGCTGACTACCGGAAGATATACGGAGCAGTTTGAGAAGAAATTCGCAGAGTACTTAAATGTCCGTTTCTGCAGTCTGGTCAACTCCGGATCCAGCGCTAATTTGATTGCATTTATGGCTCTGACATCGCCGTTTCTCGGACCGAGACAGATTAAACCCGGAGATGAAATCATAACGGTTGCAGCAGGTTTTCCGACGACGGTTACACCAGCGATCCAATACGGAGCTGTGCCGGTATTTATTGATGTGACGATTCCGCAATACAATCTCGATGTCAATAAACTGGAAGAAGCATTAAGCCCGAAGAC
>CACYBJ010000288.1 GCA_902772565.1 uncultured Lachnospiraceae bacterium
AGGAAATAAATCCAAATACTCAGTCCGCCTGCGCTATGCGTGGGCGGATTTTGGACTTTTAAACGTCGCGACGTTTTTTGTTGCGACGATATGTTTTTTTAAAGAGAAGGAGACAAAATCATGTTAAACGACACAGGAAGTGCATTTTACAAACGTCACTTTTTGACACTTAAGGACTATACTCCCGCCGAGATTCTTACTCTCGTTGAGCTGGCAGATGCTTTCAGAAAGAACAAAAAAGCACCTGTGCGCAAGCCTGCCACAGGATGTGAGGGCATGAACATCGCGCTTATCTTTGAAAAAACAAGTACCAGAACACGCTGCTCCTTCGAAGTGGCAGCCCACGATCTGGGCATGAATGTTACCTATCTCGATCCTACATCTTCACAGATAGGAAAGAAGGAAAGCATTAAGGATACCGCCCGCGTCATGGGAAGAATGTTCGACGGTATCGAGTACCGCGGCTACGGTCAGGAAATCGTGGAAGAGCTTGCGAAGTACGCAGGTGTTCCCGTGTGGAACGGACTTACCAACGAGTATCATCCGACGCAGATGCTTGCGGACATCCTTACAATCAAGGACAACTTCGGTTCCCTTAAGGGAATCACCCTTGCTTACATGGGAGATGCAAGATATAACACAGGCAACTCTCTGATGATCGTCTGCTCCAAGCTGGGCCTTAATTTCGTGTGCTGCGCACCGAAGAAATACTGGCCGGATCCGGCTTTGATCAAGCAGTGCGAGGAGTATGCATCTGCCTCGGGAGCAAAGATCAAGTTTACGGAAGATATCATGGAAGGCTCAAGAGACGCCCAGGTCATCTACACAGACGTCTGGGTATCCATGGGTGAGCCGGACTACATCTGGGCCGAGAGAATACACGACCTGGAGCCTTACCGCGTAACTATGGACGTTATGAAGAATGCGGCCATGGACGCCATCTTCCTTCACTGCCTCCCAAGCTTCCACGATCTTAAGACCACCACAGGCAAGAAGATCAGCGAGAAGTTCGGAATCAACGAAATGGAAGTAACCGACGAAGTATTCGAGTCGGAATACAGCAGAGTTTTCGACGAGGCCGAGAACAGAATGCATACCATCAAGGCTGTGATGTATGCCACACTCACGGGAAAGACAACTGTGAGCTAGAATGACCGATGCCCAAAAGACGGGCGCAGGTCGAAGAAAATGTGCGGACTATCCCGCAAATGAAAACCACAGGAAAAACGAAAATGTATCAGGACAGAATAGTGCTCTGCGGAAGCAGCGCTTACACAAAAAAATACTATCTGAACGAGGACTTTGAGAACCTCCCCCAGAAGGTAAAGGACGAGCTTCAGATCATGTGCGTGCTTTACACGGAGGATGTGGGCGGCATACTCACCCTCGTGTTTGAAGAGGACGGAACTCTGGAGTTTGAGGCATCTGCCGATGAGGGCGATCTGCTCTTCGACGAAATCGGAAGTGTTCTAAAAATCAAGCAGATGCGTAACGAAAAGCAGGACCTTCTTGAGGCCCTTGAGATGTATTTTAAGGTGTTCTTCCTTGGGGAAGACGCGGCGGAGGAACCGGAGACTGCGGCCGATACATAAGACCGAAAGACGGCCGTGTCCCCAAAAATCATGGCAGATATAAGGAGAGAAACATGCTTCTTGCAGTAGATGTAGGTAACTCAAATATCACCTTTGGTGTATTTGACAAAGAGGAACTTAAGGTTAAATTCAGACTGACCACAAAGAATGCCCGTACATCGGACGAATACGGTCAGGAAGTGCTGGGAATCTTAAACGCCCAGGGCGTCGCAGTCGGCGAAATTGACGATGTTATGATTGCGTCGGTTGTGCCCGGTGTCATGCATTCCCTTTGCAACGGAATCATTAAGTATATTAAGAAGGAGCCCATGGTTGTGGGTGTGGGAACCAAGACAGGCATCCGCCTGGCGGTGGTAAATCCTGCCGAAGTGGGCGCAGACCGTGTTGTTGACGCGGTGGCAGGCATCGGCCTTTTCGGAGGCCCCGTGCTTGTGATCGATTTCGGAACGGCCACCACCTATGACCTTGTGACCGAGGACGGCTCATTTGTTGCGGCCATCACAAGCCCCGGAATCAGGATCTGTGCAGACGCTCTCTGGACCCAGACTGCGAAGCTCCCAGAAATCGAAATCAAAAAGCCTGACAGCATACTTGCAAGAGACACTGTCACATCTATGCAGGCCGGCCTTGTTTACGGCTACATCGGCCAGGTGGAGTACATTGTCAAAAAGGTGAAAGAGGAGTCGGGCATCAGCAACATGAAGGTCATTGCCACAGGCGGTCTGGGAAGGATCATCTGCGGAAGCACCGACGTGATCGACGAGTACGACCCGGACCTTACCCTTAAGGGCATTATGCTTACCTATGAGAAGTCGAGGAAGTAGCAGCCAATAATGTTTGCAAGCACTAAAATATAAGAGTTTTATAACATGACTAACCGCAACACCCCCTTTACCATCGGCGGCGTGACGGTGCCCGGGAGGCTTTCTCTGGGACCCATGGCAGGCATAACCGACCTTGCCATGAGGGAGATATGCCGGGAGATGGGCGCTGCCATGATGTACACCGAAATGGTAAGCGCCAAGGGGCTTTACTACAACAATACAAATACCAAGGATCTGCTTGAGACCTCAGAGGCGGAGCGGCCGGTGGCCCTTCAGCTGTTCGGATCGGACCCCGAGATTATGGGAGACATGGCCGGAAAGGTTAAGGATCTGCCCTTCGATTTTATCGATATCAACATGGGCTGCCCGGTGCCGAAGGTGGTTAATAACGGCGAAGGCTCGGCTCTGATGAAAAGCCCGGAGCTCATCGGGCGGATAGTTGAGAAAGTTTCGGCATATGCCGGAAAGCCGGTCACCGTAAAGAT